>JBEKZT010000036.1:0-13583 GCA_049509595.1 Verrucomicrobiota bacterium | reverse complement strand
AAAATACAAGGCGATTGTTTCGCCGGAACTTTTCAAGAAGGTACAGAACGCACTCAAAATTCGCAGCAAGCCGCGCAAGGTGCGGAACGGTCACAATTTCCCGTTCTGCGGCTTGTTCCGTTGCACCTGTGGCTCAATGGTGAGCGCACAGTGGGCGAAAGGACACGGCGGGCTTTACCGCTATTACCGTTGCACCCGCAAGACGGGCGTATGCAGCGAGCCATACACGCAGGAAAAGTTTGTCATTGAGCAATGTCTTGAGGCGGTAAAGCCGCTCGCCATTTCGCCCGAACAGGCGAATTTTGTCCGCGCCTTGATTGACGAGGAAACCGAAAGGGACGGCCAAGCGCTTGAAACTGACAGCGCACAAATGAACGATAAAATTGCGCTCGCACAGGAAAAGCTTAACAAGCTCACGCGAGCCTACATTGACGAACGTGTTGACGAGGAAAGCTACCAAGCTGCCAAAGCCGACTTGGTGATCGAAAAGACCGGGTTGAAACGCGAAAAAGAGCGGCTTCACAGAACCCGCTCCAGTTTTTGGAACGAACCCGCCAAAGAGGTCGTAAACATCATGGAATTGGCGGGTAAATTGCAGATTGAAAAATCTCCGCAGGAGATTTCACAGGTGGTTCACAAAGTTGGAACGAACCGCCTTCTTTCGCGCAAAACCGTTTCATTTTCATTTGCCGAACCTTACGATTTCGCCGTGTCGTTATTGGCTTCTGCCGAAATCTTGACCTCCATCACCACCACGTCGCACTGCGACGCAAAATCGCAAAGTTCTAATTGGTGCGCGCGAGAGGACTTGAACCTCTAATCCTTGCGGAACCAGATCCTAAGTCTGGCGTGTCTGCCATTCCACCACGCGCGCATAATTCCAAATGCTCCCATCAAAGTGCAACGTATCAGAAGGATCTAAACGCTCGCAAGCCGGAGCTTTTCAGCACGGATAAACCCATTTAGCGATTAGAGCATCAAAGAGTGGCTTTAATCCTTAAAAGCGCGCAAAGTCTGCGCGGCATATATGGAGGTCGAGCAACAATTGCGCAGCCGTTTTCTTAATTTCCATGAAAAATGATGGTTCTTCGCATTGGCACATTAGCTGCATAGACATGATCTGCAACTGAGCAATGGCATGGGCGTATCCATGAGGAAGTGAAAAAATAATTCAAACTGTAAAAACAAACGCGAGCGGAGAACATTTAATGAAAACAAAACAAATATTAATAACATGCGGGATTGTGGCGGCTGTGTTTTTGAGCGTCGGCAGTCTTTTGGCTCAAAACAACAATGACGGAAATGGAGGGGGTCGGAACTTCGATCCTGCACAATTTCAGCAACGCATCATGGATAACATTCGTGATCAACTCGATTTCACTAATGATGCCGATTGGGATGCCGTTCAACCACTGGTTCAAAAAGTGATAGATGCACGTCGCGATGTGGGATTCGGCGGGATAGGACGTGGATTGTTTGGTGGTCGCCGTGGCGGCAATGACAATGGAAACAATGGTGGCGGCCGACGCGGCTTTGGCCCACCTCCAAGTCCTGAAGCGGAAGCCTTGCAAAAGGCCATTGACGACAATGCGCCCCCCGCACAAATACAAACCGCGCTGGATAAATATCGCGCTACTCAACAGGCCAAAGAAGACAAGCTGCATCAGGCGCAGGACGACCTTCGCAAGGTGCTTACGGTCAAACAGGAAGCGCAGGCTACTTTGCTTGGATTACTTAACTGATCGGACGCACAAAACAATAGCTGACGTTTACAACATGAGTGAAACTCTCGCTCAAGATTCATCATTGAAGCAGTTGCTGGAACGCATGGTCGCGTCCCGGCAATTGTCTTCGATAGACGCGGACTTGTTGATTCACTCCCAATCCCAAGTCCAGAACGAGGAAGATATTTTGCGCTGGCTGGCGCAGGAATACGGCGTTGCTTACACGACTTTGGACGACGTTGATCCGGACCGCCAGCTTCTATCTCTTTTTCCCGCGCGTATTTTGTTGAAGGAAGAATTGCTTCCGCTTAAACGCACCAACGGCACGGTTGAAGTCGCCACCAGCCGTCTTTTCGCCACGCAGGGACTCGACGCTCTAAAAACCATGACCGGCCTGAACCTCAAGCCGGTGCTTGCATCAAGCGAGGCCATTCAGCGCGAAATCAAAAAACGTCTCGGCGTCGGCGCGGACACCATCGGCACGCTCGACGAAGAAAAAGGCTTTCAGGTCGTCGATGAAAACGCCGAGGACACCAATCTCGACGAGGCCGCCGAAGACGAAGCTTCGATCATCCATTTCGTCAACCAGGTTTTGAAGGATGCCATCGAACTGCGCGCTTCAGATATCCATCTCGAACCGTTTGAGGACGAATTTCGCATCCGCTATCGCATTGACGGTGTGTTGCAGGACACTTCCGTTCCGGCGCAGCTCAAGCGTTTCCAGCCAGCCATCGTTTCGCGCGTCAAAATTTTGAGCCATCTCAACATCGCCGAAAAACGCCTGCCGCAGGACGGACGCATCAAAGTCCGCATTGACGAAGCCGAAGTGGATATCCGCGTTTCTATCATTCCGATGTTGCACGGGGAAGCGGTCGTGATGCGACTGCTCCGGCAAGATTCCAACTTGCGCGGCATGGACGGACTTGGAATGGACACGCGCGAACTGGAATGTTTCAAGCGCGTGCTCGAATTACCACACGGAATTATTTTGGTCACCGGCCCGACCGGCAGCGGCAAAACTTCGACGCTCTATACCGCGCTTAACGCGATCAATGACGCGGTTCGCAAAATCATCACGATTGAAGACCCGGTCGAGTATCAACTCAAAGGTGTCAATCAAATCCAGGTCAACGAAAAATCCGGCCTCACGTTTGCGCGCGGGCTGCGTTCCATTTTGCGTCACGACCCAGACGTTATTCTGATTGGCGAAATTCGTGACGCGGAAACCGCGCAGATTGCGGTGCAAGCATCGCTAACCGGCCATTTGGTTTTCTCAACGCTCCACACGAACGACGCGCCCGGTGCCTTGACGCGCCTTGTGGACATGGGCGTTGAGCCATATCTCGTTGCGTCATCACTCGAAGCCGTGCTCGCGCAACGCCTCGTCCGCGTGCTGTGCGCACATTGCAAACAGCCGGACAATTCAGTGACCGCGCAGTCGTTCAAGGCAAAGCTCGGCATTCCTACCGACACTACGATTTATCGTTCGGTCGGCTGCCGCGAATGCCGCAACACCGGCTTTCAGGGACGGCATGCGATTTTTGAATGGATGGACAGCGACAGTGAAATCCGCCAGTTGATTTTGAAAAGTGCCTCGAGCGACCAGATTCGCGATGCCGCGCGCCGTACTGGAATGCGCACGTTGGCTGAAGACGGCTGGCGCTTGGTTCGAGTTGGTATTACGACAGTCGAAGAAGTATTAGGCGTGACGACTGCGAAAGAAGTTGCACGAACAACGGAAGACGAATCCACGGACGCCCGGACTCCGGCCAGCGGTGCATCGAATCGTTCCTGAAACTGAAACCATGCCTACGTTTCAATACAAAGCATTGCAGGCAAATGGCACGGTTGCCGAAGGGCAACTGGATGCCGCCGGTCGGCCCGACGCGCTACGCCAAATTGAAACGCTCGGTTTGCGTCCGGTCAACCTTTTCGAAAAAGCCGCGGCTCAATCCAAAAATGGTTCCGCGTTGCCGGCGTCGTTGGGAAATTTTTCCTTCAATTTCAAATCGCAAAAAGTTTCCGCGAAGGATTTGGAAAATTTCACGCGGCTGCTTTCGAGCTTGCTCGCGGCGGGTGTGCCGTTAAGCCGCGCACTGGTGATTCTTTGCAAGGAAGCGTCTTCACCGGCGGCGCAGGCCAAATGGAAGGAAATCCACAATCTCGTTGTGGACGGCATGTCGCTAGCCGCCGCGATGGCGAAATCACCGGAAACTTTCCCGCGTGTTTACACGGCAATGGTGGAAGCGGGCGAAGCGGGCGGATTTCTCGATTTGGTGCTGGCACAGATCGCGGACTTCCAGTCGCGAGAAAAGGAATTAAAATCGAAAGTGCTGACCGCGATGCTGTATCCGTGCATTTTGTTCTGTCTCGCGCTCGTGGTGCTGACGGTGCTGCTGACGTTTTTCATTCCGAAATTCCAGAAAATATTTGCCAGCCTGCATGGTTCTTTGCCGTTGATCACTCAATTGATTATTAGTGCGAGCCATTTGATGCGTTCGTATGGGTTGTTTGTCGCGGTGGGATTATTCGTCGCGACATTCGCGGCGCGTGCATGGTTTGTTTCTGAAAAAGGACGGCGCATCTGGGAAGGACTGGTTTTGCGCGCGCCACTGGTCGGCCCGCTGGTTGCGCAGTTCGCAATGGCGCGCTTTTGCCGGATGCTCGGCACGTTGCTCGGCGCAGGAGTGCCGCTCGTGCAAAGCCTGAACGTTGCGCGCAAATCCATCGGCAACCAGATTCTGGTGGATGCCGTTTCGCGATCCATTGAACGTGTGCAACAGGGGGGCCGGCTCGGCCAGAGTCTGGCGGATTGCAAAGGCCTTTTTGCCGGTTCCATTTTGGAAATGGTTTCGGTGGCGGAAGAAAGCGGCAAGCTTGATAGCGAACTCGTCCGCATCGCCAGTGTCGCCGAAGTGGATTTGGACCGGCATTTGAAAACCGCCGTCGCGTTTGCCGAGCCACTGATGCTTTTTTTTATCGCCGGTTTCATTGGCATCATTTTCATCGGCATGTTGTTGCCGGTGCTCTCAATGGGCGAATATATCAAGTAATCCCTGAAATTTATGAAAATCAAAACCAATCAAACTACAACTCAAAAAAGAAAATTGCGCCGCGCATTCACGCTTGTCGAAATGCTGCTGGTCGTGACCATCATCGGCATTTTGGCCGCGCTGGTCATTCCTAAAATCGTGGGCCGCAGTGAACAGGCGCGTGAAACCGCCGCATTCGCGGACATTTCCTCGATCAAGACCGCGCTTGACGCGTTTGAAGTGGACAACGGTTACTATCCCAAGAGCCTGCAGGATTTGCTCCAGCAGCCAAGTAATGCCAAGGGCTGGCATGGACCGTATCTCGATAAAATCCCTCAAGACCCGTGGGGCAACAATTACATTTATACTTTTCCCGGCAAACACAACCAAAATTCCTTCGACCTGATGTCTGTCGGGCCGGATGGAAAACCAGGAACCGATGATGACATTGGCAATTGGACAAAATAACCGACAAAACCGATGCGCGTTTACGTTGATCGAATTGATTCTCGTCATGGCGCTGATCATCGTCGCTGTTTCACTGGTAGTGCCGCGGATGTCGGATTTCATGCGCGGACGCGCTCTGGATTCCGAGGCGCGCCAATTATTCGCGCTGATACACGCGGGCCAGAGCCGCGCGGTTTCGGAAGGCATGCCGATGGTGCTTTGGGTGGACGAAAAGCAAAATACCTACGGACTTGAGGCGGAAACGGCCGCACAAAGCGGCGATCCGAAAGCCGAAGATTTGACGGTTAATGAAGATTTGCAGATTACGGTCGTGAATGTCGGTTCCGCCGCCGGGACGACGTTTCACAATCTGCCGGCCATCCGGTTTTTACCCGACGGCACAATTGATGAAACCAGTCCGCAAACTTTGCGTTTGACGGACACAAAAGGTAACGCGCTATGGTTAATCGAATCGCGCAATCGCACAGGTTATGAAATTAGCGACACTGGCAAATAAGAACCGCACCGGCGCATTCACGCTGGCCGAGGTGCTGGCGGCGCTGTTGTTTCTGGCCATTGTGATTCCGGCGGCGGTGGAAGCGCTGCACGTGGCCAGTCTCTCTGGCGAAGTCGCCGCGCGCAAAAGTGTGGCTGCGCGTGTCGCCGATCGGATTTTGAATGAAAGCATCATCATGACAAATTGGAATCAAGGCACGCAAAACGGAACAGTGGTCGAAGGCCAGCAGCAATTCCGCTGGACGCTGGCCAGCCAGACTTGGCCTCAGGATTCGATGGAATTGCTGACAGCGGAAGTGAAATTTTCAGCGCAGGGCAAAGACTATTCGGTGAAACTGAGCACGCTGGCGAATTTGCAAATGATGACGGCGATGAATTCGCAGCAATGAAAATCAAACCAAACAATTTTCGCGCATTCACGCTGATCGAGATGATTTTGGCGATAGGCATTGCCGCCATCGTGTTGGTGGCGGTCAACGCCGTGTTTTACACCGCGCTGCATTTGCGGGACGCCACACAGGAGATGGTGGATCAAGCGACGCCGGTGGACCAGGCGCTCGCCGTGATGCGCCGCGATTTTGAATGCGCCGTGACGCCGACCAACGGGTCGAGCAAAATTTTATCCGGCGATTTCAAAGTCGGAGGCGTGACCAGTCTGGGCATCGGCCAGCCCGTGGCCATCGAGATGTTCACGGCCACCGGCGGGTTGAGCGAAAAGCAGCCGTGGGGCGACATTCAGCGTGTCACCTATGAATTGAAAAATTCCACGGATGCTTCCTCGTCCGGTAAAGATTTATACCGCAGCATCACGCGAAATCTTTTGGCTTCGACAACGCCGGATGTGGAAGACCAGTTGATGATGGGCGGCGTTGAAAGTGTTGAATTTTCCTGCTTTGACGGTTCGCAATGGTCTGACACGTGGGATACCACGGAACTAACTTCGGCAACCACCAATCTGCCCGTCGCCGTCCGCGTGCGTATCCAACTGGCGGGCGACAGCAAAAAAAACGCGCAGCCGATTGAAATTTTGGTGCCGATTGATTCGCAATCACGTTCGAACGCGACGATCAGCACGGCTAGCACCGGAAGTTGAAATGAAATTGTTTCATCCAAAATCACCTTTTGAAAACCGGCACGGCCAGCACGGTTCGGTGCTCATCATTGTGCTTTGGATTGCCATTGGTCTGGTCAGCATCGCACTCTATTTTGCGAATTCGATGACGTTTGAACTTCGTGCCTCGGACAATCGCGCTTCCGGTCTGGCGACCGAGCAGGCTGTCGAAGGCGCGGCACGATATATCAGTTACGTGCTCGCCAATTACGCTACGAACGGCGCGGTGCCCAGCAATACGATGTTCTCCTGCGAAGCCGTGCCGGTCGGCGACGCGCACTTTTGGATTATTGGCCGCGACCTGGACGGCACATCATCATCCGACCCGTCTTTCGGACTCATTGATGAAGGCTCGAAATTGAATCTCAATACCGCCGGCACGAACACACTTTACTCTTTGCCGAACATGACGGCGGATTTCGCCAACGCGATTGTGGATTGGCGTAGCACGAACGGTTCAGGCGGGTATTCGCTGAATTACGGGAATTTGGGTTACGAGGACAAAAATGCCCCGTTTGAAACCGTGGACGAACTGCGGCTCGTTTATGGGGCAACGATTGATTTGCTCGTCGGGGATGACGTGAATCGCAACGGCGTTCTCGATGCAAACGAAAAAAGCGTTAATGGCGACAGCTCTTTCACGCCCGGTTTGTTTGAATATGTCACGGTTTATACGCGCGAGCCGAATTTCCATACTGATGGCAGTTCCCTCACCAACGTGAACAACCGCGCAGAATTGCAGGCTTTGCTGCAAACTGACTTGGGTTCCTCACGCGCTGCTCAAATCACTAATCGTATCAAGAATCAAACATTTACCAGCTTGCTGCAGTTTTATTTGAGCAGCGGAATGAACTCGACCGAGCTTCCAAAAATCATTAACGACATTACAATCAGTTCTTCCGCTTACACCCGTGGCCGCGTGAACGTCAATACGGCGGGTGCCACTGTGTTTGAGGCACTGTTCATGGGACTTGGTGTTGACCAAAGCACGGCAACGAGCGCGGCGCAGAATTTGATAAATTACCGTGAACAAAATCCCAATAATCTCGGTTCAATTGCTTGGGTTGTAGATGCGCTCGGCAACAATAATCCCGTCGTCAGTGCTCTGGCCCAAGGTGATTACATCACCACGCGTAGCTTTCAATTCACAGCGGACGTCGCGGCGGTCGGTCCGTTTGGGCGTGGCTACCGGCGCGTGAAATTTGTTTTCGACACCAGCGACGGCACACCAAAAATAATTTATCGCCAGGATTTAAGTCGGCTGGGCTGGGCACTCGGAGAAAAGGCGCGCGAAACCTGGGTTGTGAAAGAGACGCAATGAACAACATTTTAAAAATCAATTTTTCGAGACGCAAACGGCTGACGAGTCTGCTCGGCCTCGCGCTGGACGGCAGCCGGCTTGAAGGCGTCGTGCTTCGCCGAAGCAACGGTTCGTTGCAACTGCAACAAACTTTTTCCGTGATGCTTTCGCTTGATCCGCTCACCGCCGCGCCCGAACTTGTCGGACGCGAGATTCGCAATCATCTTGACGCTGCCGGTGTGCGCGAACGTCGCTGCGTGGTTGGCGTGCCATTAAAATGGGCGCTCACGGCGCACACGGAGTTGCCGCCATTGCCGGAAGCGGACACTGCGAGCCTGTTGCAACTGGAAGCAGAGCGCGGATTCCCGTTTGATGTCGCGACGCTGCAACTGGCCGATTCACGCTGTCCCCTGCCGGCAGGTAAGCAGCAGGTGATCATGGCGGGAATTTCCAACACGCATCTCGCATCCCTCGAACAGGTTTTGTCGGCGGCGAAATTGAAACCCGTCAGCTTTTCACTCGCGCTTACGGCGTTGCAACCGCCCAAAGAGGAATCATCCAACGGCGTGTTGGCGCTGGCGATTGGCGAAAGTCAGGTGGGATTGCAAATCACCTGCGGCGGCGGTGTGGCGGCGTTGCGCGCCTTGGAAGGCGCGATTGAAACCGAAGGCAGCCGTCGTATGTTGCAGACCGACCTCGTCGCGCGCGAAGCCCGCATCACGCTGGGACAATTGCCCGCTGAATTGCGCGAAACCGTGCGCCGCATCCGCATCTTTGGCCCGCGCGATTTAGCCCAGCAACTTGCCGACGAAATGGAATTGCGGTTCGAACCGATGGGCTTGAGTGTCGAGATCATCACGGCGTATTCGCCGGATGAATTTGGTCTCCAACTTCCGCCGAACGCGTCGCTTTCGGCGGCTTTCAGTTTGGCTGCGCGACTGCTGGCGGAGCAGCCGCCGGTTTTTGAATTTTTGCCGCCAAAGCTGACGGCGCTGGAACAACTTGTCGCCAAATATTCTTCCGGCAAACTACGGACGGTCGGTGCGGCGGCAGCCGGGATCGTGGTGATTGTCGCCGGATTGTTTTTATTCCAGCAAATTGAGCTTGTGCGCTTGCATTCGCAATGGTCGGCGATGTCGGCAAAAGTGCAGGACTTGGATGCGTTGCAAGACCAAATCCGGCAATACCGTCCGTGGTTTGATGACTCATTCCGCAGTCTGACCATTTTGCGTCAGCTCACTTTGGCGTTTCCCGAAGATAGTGAAGTTACGGCCAAGACAGTCGAAATTAACGACGGAAACGTGGTGAATTGTTCCGGCACTGCGCAAAACAACGCCGCGCTGCTGCGGATGTTGGGACAATTGCGCGCGATGGATGGCGTGACGGATTTGAGGGTGGATCAAATTCGCGGCAAATCGCCGATGCAATTCACGTTTGATTTTCATTATGGCAGCGGAGGTGGCAATGAAAACTGAAAATCGCCAACAATTTTTGATTGTGCTGACCATCGCGGCGCTGGCGTTGCTGATGGGCGACCGGCTGATTTACGAGCCGCTGGCAAAATGGTGGATGTTGCGTTCACAGACCATTTCCGAACTGCGCAAGCAGGTGAATGATGGAAAATTTTTGATTCAGCGCGAGCAAGGCATCCGCAGCCTTTGGGACCAGATGCGCACGAATTCCCTGCCAAATAACACGTCCTTGGCGGAACAACAGGTGCTCAAGGCGTTTGACAACTGGTCGGTTGAGAGCGGCGCCGAAGTCACCGGCATTACGCCGCAATGGGAAAACGATGCAACAAATTACATGACGCTCGACTGCCGGGTGGAGGCATCCGGCGACCTCATCACATTGAGCCGGTTTGTTTACGACATCGAAAAGGATCCGATGGCGCTGAAACTCGAATCAGTGGAACTCAGCACAGGCGATGATACGGGACAACAATTGACGCTCGGTCTGCAAATCAGCGGGCTGGTGCTCACGCCGCAAACACCATGAATTTGAAAATGACACAACGAAAACTTTTGGTTCCACCAGCCTTTGTTCTGGCCGTGTGGATGGCGGTAGCATTTTCGACTGTGGCGCAATCAACCAACACGATGGATTACTCCTCGTTTCAAATCGTCGGCCAGCGGAACATTTTTGATCCAAATCGCACCCCACATTCGCGATTCAGCTCTACGCGTTCCACGCGCGTGGCTGATTCGTTTTCATTCGTTGGCTCGATGAGCTACGCCAAGGGAAATTTTGCATTTTTCGATGGGACGAGTTCGGACTTTCGCAAAGTGGCCAAAGTGGACGATACCATCGCTGATTTCAAAGTCGTTGCCATCGGGCTGAGTTCCGTCACCCTTTCATTCGGCACGAACGAGATGGTTTTGTTCATCGGGACGCAAATGCGCCGCGATGACGATGGCCAATGGATGGTTTCAACTGAGACGGCATCCTACTCGGGCGTGGGAAATTCGCCGGTGTCCGAATCAAGAGGACGATTCTCGAATCGCCGGCATGGCGGCTCGTCGCAAAAAAATTCTTCGATGACATCCGCCGCCGATGATTCACAAATGGACGACGCAAATGCGTCCGTTCCGGGTGACGTGTCTTCTTCGGACGAGGAAACCAATTCACCGGAAATCTCAACTTCGCCGCCCACTGGCGGGGCAAACGACGCGCTTACGCGATTAATGCAGATTCGCGCACAGGAAGAACAACAATTAGGACAAGGACAATGAAAACAATCATAAAACTTCTTTTGGCGGCAGTTTTAACCGCTGGAACCTTCAAAGCTTTCGCTCAGCAAAGTGATGCCGCGCCGCCGGAGGTTTCAGAGATTTCGACGAATGCGCCCGCGACGACCGCAACGGACGACAGCACGCTCGGTTTGCGCATGAATTTTCGCAACGTGCCGCTGGAAATGATTTTGGATTATCTTAGCGATGCGGCGGGATTCATCATCGTGATAGATACATCGGTCAGGGGAAACGTGAGCGTCATCAGCACTCACCCCATGAGCAAGGATGAGGCGGTGGATTTGCTCAATTCCGTGCTTAACCAAAACGGCTATGCCGCCATCCGCAACGGGCGGACGCTGACGATCATGGACAAGAACGACGCGAAAACGCGCGATATTCCGGTCAAAACCGGCAACGACCCTGATGCCATTCCTTCCAATGACGAAATTGTCACCCAAATCATCCCGATCCGGTATGTGGAAGCCGAACAATTGGTGACGGATTTGTCATCGTTTGTTTCGCCGCAGGCGACAATTGTTGCGAACGAAGCCGGCAATGCAATCGTCATCACCGACACCCAGGCGAACATCCGGCATTTGACCGAAATCATCAAGGCGGTGGATTCAAGTGCCGAAGGCGAAACGGAAATCCGCGTGTTCCATTTGCAATACGCGAGTCCTGATGACGTGGCCAACGAATTGGGACAAATTTTTCCATCGGGCAACAGTTCGAGCGGCGCTCAAACGCCAATCCGTTTTAACGGTGGCGGTGGTGGTCCCGGCGGATTTTTTGCGCGGATGATGGCGGCAAATGCCGGTGGGAATAATAATAGTCAAAACAGCCGGGCACAGAAGCAATCGCAGGTCGTGGCCGTGTCCGATCCGCGCACGCAATCGGTCATTGTGACTGCTTCGAAGGATTTGATGGAACAAATCGGCGGCATGATGGAGCAACTGGATGTGCCTTCGGCGCGGGATCAAAAAGTTTATGTCTTTCACATGAACAACGGCGACCCGCAGCAGGCGTTGCAGGTGCTGCAAAATATGTTCCAGACCAGCAGCACATCGCGCAGTGGCAACGGCAGCAGCAGCAGTTCGTCGGAAAACAGCGCGCTGATGCAGCGTGAACAAAACAATGCGACGACCACCAGTACGTCTAGCAGCAGCACCAGTTCCAGTTTCACTGGCAGCGGCGCTACACGCAGCGGCGCGGCTCAATATTAGGCGAACAACCGTCAATTTTATCCAAAGGCAAATTATGAAAAAAATAATGAAACATTTCAGTGTTGCAGTGGTGTTGCTCTTCAGCGGCGCGCTGGTCATTCACGCACAACAACGCACCACTGGCGGCGGCTTTGGCGGTGGTGGTTTTGGTGGATTCGGTGGCTTTGGCGGCGGTGGCTTCAATAATTTCAACCGCAACGGCAATAGCTCCAGCTCCAGCAGCAGCACTTACAACAACAACGGCACGGTGGGCAGCGCGATGATTTCCGTGGACCCGGACACTCATAACATCATTGTTATTGCTGATGCAGAGACGAGCCAGCAAATCAGTAATGTCATTGCCAATCTCGACGAGCCCAAGCCGCAGGTGCTCATCAAAGTCGTGTTCATGGAGGTGGATCTTAACAATTCATTGGACCTGGGTGTTGAAGGCGGATGGGGCCAACAAAATGGTACCATCCAGCAAACGGCCGGCACTGTTCTGGGCTTGTCCGGTTTGAACTCGGTTACCACCAATTTCAACGCGCTGGGACAGCCGATGATACAATCCGCCTTGACCACTGGCTCATCTTCTTCGCCACTCGGGAATGGCGGACTTTACCAGATTGCCGGCTCGGATTTTCAAGCGACATTGAAAGCGGTCGCGGCGTCAGGCAAGGCGCAGATACTTTCACGTCCTTCCATTCTTGCGCGCGACGGACAGTTGGCTCAAATCGTCGTCGGCCAGAGTATTTATCTGCCGAGCGGTGTCAGTTTTAGCACAGTTGGCACCGGTAACTCAACTGTTCCCACGATCAACGGCTCGTATCAAAACGTGGGCATTATTCTTAACGTCACACCTTACATCGGCGACAACAATTTGGTGGAAATGATCATCCAGCCGCAAACTTCATCGGTGGATACGTCCAGCCCCGGTCAGGTGATTGCGACCGGAGGGTTGTTGGGAACCCCAATTTATGCGCCGAATCTGGACATCCGTTCCGCTGACACCGTGGTCGTGACGCCCGACGCGCAACCCGTTGTCATCGGCGGACTCATCGGCGACACCAAATCCAGCAGCGACACCAAAGTGCCGATTCTTGGAGACATTCCATTGCTCGGAAATTTATTCAAATACAGTAGCAAGAGCGATGACAAAACGGAATTGCTTATTTTTCTCACGCCGCATATTGTCGAAACCCCGACGCAACTGGTTCCGTTGTCCGTTAGCGAAAAATCTCAAACAACCGCCCTGACCAAATCGATTTCCGAACAGGAACTGGATCAATATCTCGAACGTGTGCCGATGAAGAAAACCCCTTAACATTTTCATGGAACTCAAACGCCGCAACACTTTGATTTACGGACTTCTGCTCGGAGTCTGGTTGCTGGTCGTCGGCTGGCAGGTCGAAGAACATCATCGCGTCCAGGAATCCGCCAAAACGGATTTGCGAAATCGTTCCAACGAAATCGCCAACACCCTGAGCGCGGTGATCCGGGCGTTGCGTTTTCGCAGCGG
>JBEKZT010000035.1:0-13683 GCA_049509595.1 Verrucomicrobiota bacterium | reverse complement strand
TGCGATGCTTTGGCTTGGGCGTTTGTGATGGCAATGACTGGCGACCATTTAAGCCATTTCTTGTCCACTTTTTCGTTGAGCGGAAAAGTGCCGCCGTTCGTTGCCAGAATCCCCGGTGACGGCGGTGTGGCAAAGGCGATTCCACCGATGACCAGCGATTTGAGGGATTCCGCACTCATGCTGAATCCGGAAAATAACCCAAAGTGGGCACTAATGCCGCCGGCATTCCAGAATTTTGAATCCGTCCGCACTAGAGACTCAAAATTTGTCTCGATCAAAACATGAATATTGACTGTAGTTGAATCTTTCCCCAACACAAAATATCGCACCGAACCCACTTCCATGCCGCGATAATAAACCGGCGCGCCAACAGTCAATGAGCCGAGACTGGGTGTGGTCAAAATAATTTCCAGTTCACCTTCAGACGTTTTAAGAATAGGCGGCTCTTCCGCGCCAATGAATTTTTTTTGTTCCCCGCCGCTGCCCGGCTGCACTTGAATGTAGGGTCCCGATACAATCGTTTCCAAACCCTGTAACCCGCCCGCGCCTACTTCAGGACGCACGATCCAGAACACGGAGCCTTCACGGGCCAGACTTTCAGCCGACTTGTCCAAACGCGCCTGCACTTCGACATATTTCGCTTCTTTGGTCAGTTGCACCGAAAGAACATCGCCGACGCGCACCCCACGATATTGAAGCGTGGTTTGATTGGCTTCAATTTCATTTCCGTTGTTGAACATTATACTAATGACCGGTCCCGCTTGCCGAACATATTTGAAAACGAGCCAGCCTCCGACGATTGCAGCAACCAGCGGCACAATCCAAACCATGGAAATCCGGGACGGCTTTTTTATTCTCGCCTCCGGCAAATCGTGCGCTTGGGATTCATCCATTTTTGTCAGGTTCAAGAATTTCCTCCTTCCAAATCAAGCGCGGGTCATAGCTCGAAGAAGCCAGAATCGTCAGGACGACGACGGACGCAAAAACGAAAATGCCCGGCCCGGGAATCACCGTGGCGAATTTTCCAAACCGGATCAGCGCCACCATCACCGCCAGCAGAAAAACATCCAACATTGCCCACGGTCCGATTTTGTAAATTGTCTTGTGAACCCATGTGCGCGCTTTCCGCCAGCGTTGTCCTCGATTCGAGACGAGAAAAAACAATCCGAGCAGTTTTAAAAGCGGAATAAGAACGCTCGCGGCAAAAACAAGCGCTGCCACCGCCCACATTCCATCACGATACAAAGCCCTCACGCTGCCCAAAACGGTATTTTGCGTATGACGCCCCATGTATTCCATAATCATGATGGGATAAATATTCGCCGGCATATACAGGCAAAGTGCCGCGAGCGCCAATGCCGCCGTTCGTGCGCGGCTGTTCGGATGAGGGCGCTGGAGAATCCCGTCGCATCGCGCGCATTCCGCCAAATGGTTCGGCGGCACGTTTACGAGTCGTTGAACCAAACCACAGGTCTCGCAAGTGATCACATTCATGCGTTAATCAGAAAATTATTTTCGCACGAACACGGTCTCAAAAAGCGACGAGTCAATAAATGGGGTGAACACCCCATAGGATTTCAAAGTGGAACCCGTGATGCCAGAATCAGTAAATTGAGGTTTCAGGTGCCACTGGCAAATGGCGAGGGTCGGAATCAAATGAGAAAGTGATCCCGGTCAAAACAAGCGACTGGCACATTCGACGTACGGGAATTATTTTTCTCCAGCCAGCCATGTCAGAACCGATGGAGCGAGGGCTGCAAAATAATAGGTCAAAGCCTCGTGTGTGGCATCGGGCACGACGATTATTTCGCTTTCTGGCAAAGCCAGTGCGCGTAACTGTTCCACGTCTTTGACCGGCGTGATTTTATCTTCACCACCAGCCACAAACAGTGCGGTGACGGGCTTCCGACTTAAAACTGTCGTAGTATCAAACTCACTCGCCGGAATCTGGAGGACGGAAGGCAGTTTTTTTAATCCTGATTTGATGGCCGCTTTCGGCAGCCAGCCAGCGTATTCGTGACAGATATTCAAAACCGCATTGGATAGACTCGCGTAGGGTGCAATGGCTACCACCGAATGAACGCGCGGTTCGACCGTTTTCCATCGCAACGCCAACGCTGCACCGTAAGATTCACCAACCGCCGCCACCGGCTCGGCCAATTTTTTGTCCCGCGCTAAAGCGTCCAGCAGTTGGCTCAGGTCACCCGTCTCTTTGATGCCGAAATAAATCTGGCGGCCGGTGGATTCGCCGTGGCCGCGCAGGTCAACCAGCACACAGCACCAGCCGTCCTGTGCCAAACGCAACGCCCACGGTAACATCGAAAACTGCGCTAGGCCATAGCCGTGCAACAGCACAACTGTGCCGCGCGGTGATGAAGTCCAAACGTTTGACTGGGCTGGCACAGAGGCTTTGAAATAGAATTCGTATTGTTTTTGGTGGTGTGCCAGCCAATTGGTCGAAGAAATTTCCAGACGATAATCAGCCGGTTCGATGACCCGATAGCATAACCGTGCTACCGGTAGGCTGACATTCACATAATACGTGGCGAAGTTGGTGAGCAATTTTGGGCTGAACGCGAGTGTCACAGGAGCATGGGGCGCAAGCCATGATGGATACCGATTCGGAGCGCGCGCTATCGAATGGGCGATGAAGGTGCCGCAACCGGTGGTGTTCAAAGCCAAAACGGTTAAAAGGAGCAACCGGACAATGTTCATCATATTACTCCATTAACCGAATTCAGGCCGGCGACAGTCAACGCTTTTCAATAACAGATACGTTTGGATTCTGTGAGCGGAGAAACTTCCGGCGAGAGACAGGTTCACGGGACGAAAAGCCAAGTGACCGGCTAGTTTCAGTCGCTCCAGTTTTTAACCGTCACCAACTTTGTTTTGACATTCGCTGACAACCAAAAAATAAGACAATCCCACTTAACGTACAAACCTGAACGTTTTGCTGCGTTATTTGCGCGACGTGAGAAATTTTTCGACGTATTTACCCAGTAAATCAGCCTCCAGATTTACTACATCGCCAGTCTTCCGCACGCGTAACGCCGTTGCTTCAAACGTGTGTGGAATAATCCAAATACGGAAACTCTTTTCCTGAACACCAGCGACTGTAAGACTGATACCATCAATCGCAATTGAACCCTTCGAAATCACATAACGCATCACGTCCGGTGGCGCGGCGATTTCGAGGACGTGATCTGAACCAGATTTTTTCCAGCGCAAAATTTTTCCAATACCGTCAATGTGTCCTGTCACAAAATGACCGCCAAACTCGCCGTCCGCGCGCAGCGGACGTTCAAGGTTCACCAGCGAGCCAACTTGGCAAAACTGTAAATTGGTTTTTTGCCACGTCTCTTGAAGCAAATCAAATTGAATCAATTTTGATTTCCCGCGTGCAGAAATTTTCACGACTGTTAGACAGCAACCGTTCACTGCCAAACTGTCGCTGATTTTCAAACCGTGCGGTAAAGATTTCGCGCGAATCGTCAGTAAAACGGATTTCGCACCGCGCTGGATGCTTTCAACCGTTCCTGTTTCCTGAATGATGCCAGTAAACATAAGGTTATATTGAACGTTTCGGATTGAAGGTTGCAAGGTCGCAACGTAATAACCTGCAAATTTTAACCTTCACTTGTAACTAAATTCGCGCCGTCATCAGCAAATCCTTGCCGATTCGTTTCCATTCAATTTCCCGAAGCTGAATGGCCTCGCTCAGTTTTTTCACCCCTTCACCCGCTACTGCTTTGTGTGAATCACGCCCGCTTAAAATTTTCGGCGCATAAAAAAATACGACACGCTGGGCAAATCCGCCGAGCAAAAATGATGCGTTTACCTCCCCGCCACCTTCAACAAGCAAACTCATCGCATTTTCCGCGCCAAGTTTCTTTAGCAGCCAGCTTAAATTAATTTGCGATTTAACCAACGGCGCAACGAGAATTTTAACTCGTTTGGCCAAAGCCGCCACGCGATTCTTTGGTGCATGCCTGCCCACCACAATCGTCGTCAGCGCCGCGTGCTCATCGCTGGCAATTTTCGCCGCCAGCGGCGTCCGCGCCATCGAATCCAAAATAATCCGGCGTGGTTTTGAACCGTGAATGCCGAACGCCAAACCACGAATCGTGAGGGAGGCATCGTCCGCCAAAATCGTGTTCAAGCCAACGAGAATCGCGTCCGCGCCTTGGCGCAATTTCATTCCAAATGTCCGCGCTTTTTGGCCCGTGATCCATTTTGATTCGCCACTTGCCGTCGCAATTTTTCCATCCAATGTCATCGCGGCTTTGACCGTGACAAACGGTGTGTGATGAACAATCCAATGATTGAACGCCTCGTTCAATTTCGCGCATTCGCCGGCCAAGACGCCGCAAACAACTTCGATGCCCGCGCGCCGCAAAATTTTGAAAGCCTTGCCGGAATGTTTTGGATTCGGATCCGTCGCGCCGATGACAATTTTTTTTATTCCCGCTGCAATAATTGCCTCAGTGCAAGGCGGTGTCCTACCTTGAGTGCAGCAAGGTTCGAGCGTCACATAAAGCGTCGCGCTTTTGGCATTTTGTCCGCGGTTTTGCATGTCACGAATCGCTTCAATTTCTGCGTGCGGTTCGCCCGCGCGCCGATGCCAGCCGCATCCGATGATTTTTCCACCTTTCACCAAAACCGCACCGACCATCGGATTCGGCGAAGTCGTGCCGTAGCCGCGTAAAGCAAGGCGCAAGGCCGCCTGCATCCAGCGCAATTTGTAATTACGGATTGTGCATCCTTGCTGTCTCGTATTCACAGTTCTTGAAGATTTAATGTTCCAGCCGGCGTAGTAGAAAGTATTCATTAAAAGGCCGGTCGTCGGTGACTTGGACATTAACATCAGGATTGAGACTTGCTGAGACTGAACACTCATTGGTTATCACCCGCGCAAGATAGGCCGGTGCATCCTGAGAACCGTTCCATTCCAAAAGATCTTTTCTCGCGCCAGCGGGCATTCGGGCGGCCAACTGCGCCGGATTAAGCCGCTCAATTGGCTCCATGGAAGCGAGCAGGTGAATCCCCCAGCCTTCGATTGACGGAAAACAACGCACATAAGGAAAGGATTCACTGATGGAACGGATGACGGCTTGCGCGGTGAGATATTCCCCGCCAGGGAACCACATCTGCACGATGCCGTTGGTGTTCAAATGTTGCTTGGCCAGCGTATAAAAATCCGTGGAAAAGAGCAGGCTGGAGCCGGCGGCTTCCACGGGCGGCGGCGGATCCACCACAATAACGTCAAATTTTTTTCCGCAACGGTTGAGATAGCGTCGGCCGTCGTCAATAATGATGTGGCCGTTGGGATTGTTGATAAATTTTTCCGCGTCGGCATGATAAAACCCAAAGGCTTTTGTTACACCGGGGATCAATTCCACGGCGGTTGTATCAATATCCCAACTCATGGCGGAACGATAGGTAGTCCCCATGCCGAAGCAGATGACCAGCATAGATTCGGGCTTGCCCTTGTGAAATGCCAGTGGCAGATGAGCTATGAATTTTGTAATCGGAGTTAATACTGTCATGCCCATACCGTTGACTAAAAGCCACTTCTCTCTGCCCTCGCCAAAAGAAATGACCGATGCTGCATAATCGCGCCGCACGGTCGTGTGCTTCATGGTTTTCAACAACATCGTTTCAAAATCTTCGGTGAACTGCGAAGACCAAACGAGGGCTGCACCCATTATCAGTCCCAACGCAAAGCGTTGTCGGCGGGTTTGGGATTGGAAAAAAAAGAGCCAGAAAACAAAGAACGGCAACGCCAATAAAATCAACGCGTATCGCTCGCTAAATCGCGGCAGCAAAACATAACAAGCGAAGAGCGGACCGAGGATGCAGCCCAAAACATTGATCCCATAAACTTTGCCCGCGTCGGCTGGCTGGCCGGCCGCATATCCGTCAATAAGCCGCGGAGTCAGATACCCCAGCAGGGCGCAAAACGGACAGATGCTACCAAGCACTTTGATTACACTTATCGGCTCCAACGACATCGTCCAGAAATGCGCCACGACAAATCGTGGATCGTTGACCATGACCGGCAGAAGAGCCGTGATAGCCAGCGCGGCGATCAATTTTCCAAGGGGCTCAAGGCGGTCTTTCCGCAGATCCGCACGATATATCCATGAACCAATGAAAGTAGCTCCCAGATAGGTGAAAACAACCATGGCAAAGGAATAAACCTGTGTCTTCAGCACCGGTGTAAAGGCGCGCGTCCATACCACTTCCATCGCCATCGCCACGAACCCCGTCGAAAACAAAATCATTTTTGTCATTCGCCCGTCGTGGACTGAAGGATTCAATAAATCAGGGGGGGTGAACGGCCTTTCTGAAGGAATAGTGACAGGACGTCGCCCCCAACCCAGACAGGCACTGATAAAAGCCACCGTGAAATTTCCCGCCGCCGCCTGCCAGAGTGTGTGGCGAAATCCCCAAACCTCCACAAAGACGACTGCAGTCAAAAAAGTCCCGCTCATCGCGCCCAGCACATTCGCCAGATACAAAAAGCTGAAGCTCCTCTTGTTGTTAGTATCCTGTTCCTGGACATAAGCCATCATAAACGGAAATGTTGCGCCCATACACACGCACCATGGCAGGATGGACGCCGCCAGCACCAACGCTGAAAGTGAAAGGTAACGGAACGAATCCGCCTCACCACTCGTCAGCAAAATGCGTTCACCGATGGCAAATAATTTCGGAACCGCAAAAGCTCCCAACCCAATCAATAATTCCGCACCCGCGTAAAAACAAACGGCAGAAAGACCGGTTTTTTTCACAAGCGAAGCAATGCAACGTCCGCCCCCCCAAGAACCAACCGCAAGCCCCAGCATGAAAACCGACAACACCACCGATAACACCGGAGTGATGATCCCAAACGACGCAAAAGCCATGCGCGTCCAAACCACTTGATAAACAAGGCTACTGAAACCGGACAAAAAGAAAAGGAAAAATAAAACCCGTCGGGTAAATTGGTTCATGCCGGAAGTTATTTACCCGCTATATCCAGTTTGGACAAGTTTCAATGTCATTCCAACGTTTGGATTATTATTGTTCAAACAACGCCTGCGCGAATTGCTTGGCATCGAACGGTTGTAAATCGTCCGGCTGCTCACCGAGGCCGATGAATTTGATGGGCAGACTGAGTTCTTTTTGAATTGCCACAATCATTCCGCCTTTGCTCGTGCCGTCGAGCTTGGTTATCACAAGTCCAGTGAGTGGCACAGCCTTGTTAAACTCACGCGCCTGGTTTAGCGCGTTCATGCCGGTCGTCGCGTCGAGCACCAGCAAAACCTCGTGCGGCGCGCCCGGGAGCTGTTTGCCAATGACGCGATGCAGCTTCTGCAATTCCTGCATCAAATTGTGCTTCGTGTGCAATCTTCCCGCCGTGTCAATGAATAGAAAATCCGTCTTGCGCGCCTGCGCGGCGGTGACGGCGTCGTGTGCCACGGACGCTGCGTCCGCGCCGTAACTGCCGGCGACGACTTCGATTTTTAAGCGCACACCCCAAAGTTTAATTTGTTCAATTGCCGCCGCGCGAAACGTGTCGCATGCCGCGAGCAGCGCGGTTTTTTTTTGCGATTGAACGAAGTGCGCGAGTTTCGCTGAAGTCGTGGTTTTTCCAGTTCCATTAACGCCGACGATAGAAACAAC
Source organism: Verrucomicrobiota bacterium (assembly GCA_049509595.1). Classification (GTDB taxonomy): domain Bacteria; phylum Verrucomicrobiota; class Verrucomicrobiia; order Limisphaerales; family UBA11358; genus UBA11358. Next base: position 6,015 of record JBEKZT010000035.1, on the reverse strand, counting down.
GCAAAGTTCGCCGGGCTTTTTGTGAAGTTCATTTTTATTCGACGACAAACTTTTTTCAACTTCACTTTGCGCAATCGCAAAAACATCCAATCCCGCACCGCCCTGGGTTTCATAATTTTTTTTGACGGCTAAAATAATTTGTTCACTCATCGCTGCTCCCAAATCGGCAGCGATAAGTGCGGCTTCAAGTTCTTCGACGGATTCGCCTGCAAGTTTGGGCGAACGCGTAACGATGCGCTTGATTTCGTGCGCCAGCTTGCTGTGGGTTTTTTGCAAGCCGGCCTTGAACTTGGCAAAGAGACCCATGAATTATTTCGGAGTTGCGGTTGCCGATTGCCAGTTTTCGCGCGCGGCAAAAAGTTTTTCGACGTATTCGTAGGGCAGTTTGACCGTGCCGATGAGCGGCTTGTTTTTGCTGAAACCGTGGCAATCGGAACCGCCGGTCACGAGTAAATTTAATTTGTCGGCGATTTCCAGATAATGTTCGGACATTACCGTCGAATGTTTTGTGTGAAAACATTCGATGCCGTCGAGTCCCGCCTCGACCAAATCGGGAATCACATCGTCCGTGCGGTTCAACCCAGGATGCGCCATGACCGCGAATCCGCCGGCCTGATGAATCAATTCAATCGCCTCGAGTGCGGAAACTTTTTTCTTGGGCACCCAGGCGGGGCGATTTTTTTTGAGAAACCGCTCGAACGCCTCGTCCAGACTTGCAACCAGCCCGGCCTTCACGAGCGCGCGTGCGACGTGCGGTCGCCCGGGCGATTTGCAATTCGCCAGCGCAAAAACCGATTCGACTTCGAGCGGCACGCCCGATTCGTTTATGCGCGCAACCATTTCCTGAATGCGATTTTGCCGGACAATTTGGAATTTGGCTACTTCGCTCAGCAGTTTTTTATTTTGCGTGTCCACGAAAAAACCGAGTATGTGCAATTCCATGTCTTTGTGCTCGGCGGTGAGTTCCGTGCCGGGAATGAATTCAATACCTGCCGCTTTACACGCCACAGTCGTGCGCGCACAACCTTCGACCGTGTCGTGATCCGTCAATGCGATGCAAGACAAACCGCTTTTTTGTGCGTATAAAACCAATTCCTCCGGCGAAAAAGTTCCGTCGGAAAAATTCGTGTGCAGATGTAAATCAGCGAACTTCATTTGACGATTCGCGCCGGTCGCATCAATTCGCTGCGGATTTTGTCCAGAATGCCGTTAACGAACTTGCCGCTGTCCTGAGTGGAAAATTTTTTTGCGATGTCCACCGCTTCGTTGATGCTGACGACAGGTGGGATGTCCTCGCGATGAAGCATTTCAAAAATTGCCAGCCGCATAATGTTGCGGTCCACGGCGGCGATGCGATGGAAATCCCAGTTCTTCGCGTGGCTCTTGATTTTTTCGTCAATCGCGTCGCGATGCTCCAGCACGCCGCGGATGAGCGGGTCGGCGAACAGGCGCGTCTCGGCTTCCTCTGCGGTCGGCGGCGGCAATTCAATTTGTTGACCCCATGTTGCCGGACCTTTTTCCTCGGCGATGGCCGCCGCGCGTTGCGTGTCCCAGAACTCATTCAGCGCGCGATCCAGATCCTCCGGCGGATTCAGATCGTGCTGAAAAAGAAATTGCACGGCGCGTTCACGCGCTTCACGTCGCTTGCCCATAAATCAACTCAAGGATGCCGGAGAATCTCCGGTCGGGAAATGAAAAATTGCGTGCTCCCAAAATCGCGTTATTCTCTGCGCATGAGCAAAATCACGAAACTGTTGCACACGCGCTACCGCGTGAATGATTTGGAACGCACGGTAAAATTTTACCGTGAAGTCCTTGGCCTCGAAGAAATCAAGCGGCACAAATCGCCACGCGGTTCGGAACTCGTTTTTCTCAAAGCACTCGAAAGCGAAGAGGAAATCGAGATTTGTTTTTTTCCCAGCAGCGAATCAGTAAAAGTCCAACCGGATTTAACACATTTGGCATTTGAAGTAGATAGCTTGGATGAATTCGCCAAACACCTTGCCAAACTCGGCCTGAAATATTCCGACGGCCCGACGACGAGTTCCAGCGGCACAACCTTCGCATTCGTTGACGCGCCGGAAGGTTACGAAATTGAATTGATCCAGAAAAAATGACGGCGGCCACGACTCAAATTTAAAAACTAAGAATTATTCAGCATGAGCGTTCTAATTGTCGGCACAACGGCGCTGGATTCAATCAAAACTCCCAAGGCGGAAAATCCGCGTCTGCTCGGCGGATCGGCCAGCCACGCGGCGGTCGCCGCCAGTTTTTTTTCGCCGGTGAAATTAGTCGGCGGTATTGGTGAAGATTTTCCGAAGAAATACCTCGAGCTTTATCGCCGTCACAAAATTGATCTCGAAGGTTTGCAGCTTTTGCCCGGCAAAACGTTTCATTGGTCGGGCGAATACGAATTGAACATGAACAATCGCCGCACGCTCGCAACGGAATTGGGCGTGATTGAAACTTTTTCGCCGGTGCTGCCCGCGTCCTATCAAAATTCCCAGTTCGTCCTGCTCGGCAACATCGCTCCGGCGCTTCAACATCGCGTGCTCGACCAGATGCGCAAGCCGAAGTTTGTTGTGGCCGACTCGATGGACTTGTGGTTGAACATCGCGCTCGACGATTTGCTGAAACTCCTGCCGCGTATTGACGGCTTCGTGCTGAACGACAGCGAGGCGCATCAGCTCACGAAGGAAGACAACGTCTTCGCCGCGCTGAAAAAAATCCACGCGCTCGGCCCGAAATACGTCATCATCAAAAAAGGTTCGCACGGCTCGATCTTGTCCGGGCCGAAGGGATTTTTCATCTGCCCGGCGTATCCGCTGCACCAGGTCGTTGACCCGACGGGCGCTGGCGATTCGTTTGTCGGTGGCATGATGGGTTATCTCGCCACGGCGCGCGGCTCGATTGACGCCAACATCCGGCGCGCGATGATTTACGGCAGTGTCACGGCGTCGTTTTGCTGCGAGGGTTTTGGCCTGACACGCACCACCAAAACCAAACGCGCCGACATTGACCGCCGCGTTAAGGAATTGGAAAAGCTGACAAAGTTTTAAGCGTTGCACGAAACACACGATGTGACGAGTGGAGCAAATTGAAGTAAATTCTGTTGCCCTCTCAAATTCTGTTTTTTATTTTGACTTAGATTCACACACGAATGGCTTATGAAATTATCTTTTTACCTGTCCTTGATTTTGAACCTTTACGCCATTGTTGCCAGCGGTCAGACCAATCTCGCAAATCCCGACACCGATGAATCTTCCGCGCAACACGATGCACGCATGACTTGGTGGCGGGACGCGCGATTCGGGATGTTCATCCACTGGGGCATTTATTCCGTGCCCGCCCAAGGCGAGTGGTACATGAACAATGCAAATGTACCGCGCGACCAATATGCCGAATACGCAAAACAATTCGACCCAGTAAAATTCAACGCCAATCGCTGGGCCCGGATTGCCGCCGCCGCCGGTGTGAAGTATCTGGTCATTACCTCCAAACATCACGACGGCTTTTGCATGTTCAATACCCAGGCCACAGGATACAACGTCGTGGACGCCACGTCGTGGCACACGGATCCGCTTGCACTGCTCAGCGAAGCGTGCCGCAGACACGGCATCCGGTTCTGCGTCTATTACTCCATTATGGACTGGCACAGCCCTGACCAAAAACCGGCTAATCCCAATCCCGAGCACCCAACTTATAACCCAACCAGTTTCCTACCCGGCCAGAAGGAAGCTTATGTCCAATACATGAAAACCGAACTCAAGGAATTGGTGACGCAATATCATCCCGCCGTTCTTTGGTTTGACGGTCAATGGATGGAGGGTTGGACGGATCAGGACGGTCAGGATTTATACCGTTACCTGCGTTCTCTTGATCCCGCCCTTGTCATCAACAACCGTATCAAAGGCGCGGGAGATTATGGAACGCCCGAGCAGTTCATCCCGCCCAGCGATAAGCCCGGTCACGACCGGTTCGGAAACGTGTATGTGCCCAGTAGCGATTGGGAAACTTGCATGACCATCAACAACAATTGGGGTTACAACGCCGGCGACCACCATTTCAAATCCGCGGAAACTCTGCTCCACAACCTGATTGACATCGCCAGCAAAGGCGGCAATTACCTGCTCAACGTCGGACCGGACGCCACCGGCGTGATTCCCGAACCTGAAGTCCAGCGTCTCAAGGCCATGGGCGACTGGCTCAAGATCAATGGCGAAGCGATTTATGGCACCACTGCCAGCCCTTTTGAACAACCGCTGCCTTGGGGACGTTGCACCCAAAAAGTCACCGACAATGGCGTGACACTTTATCTGCACGTCTTTGACTGGCCAACAGATGGCAAACTCCTGGTTCCCGGATTAAAAAACAAAATCGGGAATGCCTGGCTGCTGCAACCGAACTTGCTTGGCTGGCACAAACATTTGCGGACAACCAATGGCGATGACGGCGTGACCATTTCCATTCCCGCCACCGCGCCGGACAAAATTTCCTCAACGATTGCCCTAAAAATTGAAGGGCCGTTGGACATTCAACAATAATCCATCCTGCGGACGCAAAAAAACTCAAGCCGTATCTTTTGCAAATTGGTCGGTGAAGTGAGCAAAATGAATTGCACTGGACAGCCGGTTTGATCAGACACAAAATTATTTTCAAGTCAGACCTTTACGAAGCAGGTGAAACACGCCTTTACATTGATTGAATTGCTTGTAGTCATTGCCATCATCGCCATTTTGGCGGCCTTGTTTTTGCCAGCCTTGAGCCGGGCCAAGGCGTCCGCCAAACGAATCGCGTGCATCAACAACGTCCGGCAAATCAATCTGGCTGTCCATATGTATGCGGACGACCACGGCGATGCCATTGCTTACTACACCAACAAAGTTTACTTCGACTACAAGACGAACATTTTGCCGTATCTCGGTCAGGCCGGAAACTCGTCGTCCAACAACGCCGTCTTTGTCTGTCCTGCCGATGATTTTGATTTGTCCGGCCCGATTGGCACATGGATGTCTGAACCCTCCGTCGGCCACGGCTTTTGCAACCAGACCTGGTCGCAATTTTCCAGCTACTGGTTCAACGGCCTGACGCGCGGTGACAACACCAACGACGCGGGCATGGCGCAAAAGCCGTTCGCCTCCGTGCGCGAGCCATCCAAGACCGAACTCATTGGGGAAATTTCCGGCGGCATGGGTTTGAGCGCCCACGACCGCCTACAACCGCTGCAATTTCAAAACGCCCGCAACGTGATGAGTTTTGTGGACGGCCACGTCAGTTTCATCAAAATGTTCTGGAACGGCACGCAGGGACTCGGCGGATTTCCCGCTTTTTATGACCCGCCTGCCGGTTACGATTACAAATGGTCGGGGAATTAACTGGCCGCGATGAAGTTTGGCCTGTGCAAGCCATTGGACGAGCCGTGCAGCGTTTGGACGACCTGTGCATCCCCAAAATCGAGTGTGCAGACCGTTGGACGACCCGTGCAAGGCAACGGACGACCTGTGCACGCCTTCGGACGACTTGTGCAGGCGAAAATCCACCCGTGCAGGCTATCGGACGACCCGTGCAGCCCCAATATGCACCTGTGCAGGCAAAAGACCGTTCCGTGCGGCCATTATTCGATTTGTGCGGCCAAAAACCTGATTTATTGGCGGTTTTGACGCTTGCGAGGGGCAAAAAATGACAATTAACGCCGATTGGAAGGGCTGCGGACGCGAAACGCTCAAGGAAAAACTCAAGCCGTATCTGCAAACCGGCGAGTGGAGTGAATAATTATTTTTGGTTGGCATCAGTCGCAGCTTCTATTTGCTGCACCTGTTTGTCGCCCTCGCTGATTGTAACGACAACTTGCCTTTTTGTGTTCTTGCCAAAGTGCGGAGTTGCGGCAGCAACCAAAACTGGAAAGACACTGCGAAGATCGTCGTTCCTGCCTCTGCTCATCACGTCCGTTCGCCAGACTGGAATTTTCTTCTTTTCATTCTGTAGCGCTTTCATGTCGAACACATCTACAGAAAG
>JBEKZT010000034.1:0-14139 GCA_049509595.1 Verrucomicrobiota bacterium | reverse complement strand
CCAATGGTGGTGCGATCCACATGCAGCTCATGCGAGCCGGTCATGCCTTGAGTCACGATGACAAGTTTGGCCATAATTACGGTAAACGATTATGGTCGCGGCTCGAATCAAGTCAAACGGAAATCTTGAAACAAATTTCAGCCGTGCCTTTCAATCAACGCGCGGAATTCGGCGAACAACGATGTTGAATCGTGCGGACCGGGCGACGCTTCGGGATGATATTGCACGCAGAAAACCGGTTTCGTTTTGTGATGAAAACCTTCAACGGTCTGGTCGTTCAAATTGATCCGGTCAACGGAAATTTCCGGCGGCAGACTTTTCGGGTCAACCGCAAAGCCGTGATTTTGCGAGGTGATCTCAACTTTTCCGGATTTCAAATCCTTCACCGGCTGGTTGCCGCCACGATGGCCGAACTTTAGCTTGAACGTTTTTCCGCCGAACGCCTGCCCCAGAATTTGATGTCCGAGGCAAATGCCAAAAATCGGAACGCCGCTATCCACGAGCGTTTTCACCTCGCGCACAATGTAATCGAGCGCCGCCGGATCGCCGGGGCCGTTTGAGAGAAAAATTCCCGCCGGCTTGTGTTTGACCGCGTCCTGCGCCGATGCCGTCGCCGGCAAAACGTGCGTGGCAAAACCGTGCTGTCGCAAACGCCGCAGGATGTTGTATTTCATCCCGTAGTCGAACGCGACAATTGGAATGTCCGCGGGCGGCAGCGGTTTGTGATAGTTTCGTGCGTCCGTTTTTTCATTGCCGCGAACCAGATCGAACGCCGCGCTCTGCTCGTCTTTTTCGTCCCAGCGAAATTCCTTTTTGTGCGTCACTTCCTTGACGTAGTCCACGCCGACAAAAATAAATTCTTTTGCATGCTTGACCGCTTCGGCTTCGGAAATTTCTTCCGTGGAAATGAAGCCATTCAACGCGCCGCGCACGCGTAATTTTTTTGTGAGTGCGCGCGTGTCAATTCCCTGAATTCCCGGAATCCCATTATTTTCAAGATATTTTTCCAGCGAATAGTCCGCGCGCCAGTTGCTGACGACCGGCGACAGTTCGCGAATCACAAAACCCGCCGCGTGCGGTCGCCACGATTCCACATCCTGCGAATTGGCGCCGTAATTGCCGATGAGCGGATACGTCATCGTGATGATCTGGCCTTTGTAGGACGGGTCGGTGAGAATTTCCTGATAGCCGGTCATCGAAGTGTTGAAGCAGACTTCGCCGCACGCGGACACGCGCGCGCCAAAACCTGTGCCGTGAAAAACCGAACCGTCTTCGAGAGCCAGAATTGCTTTCATTTCTTCACGCGATGCTAGGCGGACAACGAAGCCGGTTCAAGCGCGAAGCAAAAGCGAAAGCGGCGGATGTGCATGAATTGCTGCGGGCTATTTTCAAACGCCGCTTTGCGGCTGACAATTTGCAACGGCAATTGAAAACGGACTTTACGATTTTGGTTTAGACATTTGTTCTCCCACTAAAAATAAAAAAGCAACTCCGATTCCTAACGCGATTGAAATGGATAACGGAACTTTGGGTTTCGCAATCAACCACCAAATCGCAGCGGCGATTGCTCCATCTGTAAGAATTGCAACGCAAGTATTCAATAAATTGCGCGTAGCCCATGAACTCGCAATTCCAAGGATGGTGAAAAAAGCGGCACCACAAGCAGCGGCAGCAATTAAACGACGAAGCGAGTATTCGTAAAACCAAATTTCCAAAACGCCAACAAGAGCGCCGACTAATGCTCCAATTATGAAACGGCAAGCAACCTGTTTTTTTAATTCCATATTAAGACAATCAAGATTGTCCGAGTTTTTTCGATTTTTCCGTCGCGGCGCGGACGGCGCTCATCACGGTGGCGCGGAGCTTGCCCTTTTCCAAGGCGTGCAGGCCTTCAATCGTCGTGCCGCCGGGACTCGTAACTTGATCTTTGAGCGCGCCGGGATGCTGGCCGGTTTCCAAAACCATTTTGGCCGCGCCGAGAACGGTCTGCGCGGCGAGCTTCGTCGCGATGTCGCGCGGCAAACCGGCGGCGACTCCGCCGTCGCTCAACGCCTCGATGAATTGATAAACGTAAGCGGGGCCGCTGCCGCTCAAACCGGTCACGGCGTCGAGCAAATTTTCTTTGACCTGCAACGCGACGCCGACGGCGGACAACAGTTTTTTTGCCAAGTCACTGTCCGCAACCATTGCGTTTTTTCCGAGTGCGAACGCGGAAGCGGCTTCGCCGACGAGCGCCGGAGTATTAGGCATGACGCGGATGACGCGCGTGCCAGCAGGTAAACCATTTTCCAATTTTGCCAGTGTTACGCCGGCGGCAATGGAAATGAGCAGATGATTTTTTGTGAAGTTGTCACGTTGTTCGACAAGGACTTCAGCGACTTGAATCGGTTTCACGCCGAGAATAATAACGTTCGCAAATTCCAAAACTTCCGAGTTCGACGCAACGGCTTTTGCGCCGGTCTCTTTTTCAAAAATTTTTCGGGTCGCCGCGCTGCGCGCGCTGGCGATGATTTCTTTGGGGAAAACGATTTCCGCGCGCACAAAACCTTTTGCCAGCGCCGTCGCCATTTTGCCAGCGCCGAGAAAACCGATTTTCAATTTTGCCATGAAACTTTTCTTAACAGGCGGCGTCTGAAAGCGAAAGTCAAAACGCGGCTTGAATTCGCGCGGGTTGAACCTATTTTGAAGGGGAGGCGGAAATTTCCGCTTATTTGAATTGCATGGCCAACCGTCGCACATGGGAAACTTTTGAGGCGATGCGCCAGGCCGCCAGCGAAGGCGACCTGCAGGCGCAGTGCTATCTTGGGGTATGTTTTCAGAATGGCCAGGGTGTGGCGCAGGATTATTCGGAGGCGGTAAAATGGTTTCGTCGCTCGGCGGAACAGGGCGATCCGGTGGCGCAATGTTATCTCGGCGTCTGTTATTTGAACGGCGCGGGTGTGCCGCAGGAATTCGGGGAAGCGGCCAAATGGTTGCGCGAAGCGGCGGAGCAAAATGATCCGGCGGCGCAATTCAATCTCGGCGTGCTTTACGAAACCGGCCAGGGCGTTCCGCAGAATTACACGGAAGCACTCAAATGGTATCGGGAATCGGCGATGCGCGGTTATCCCGTCGCGCAATTCAACCTTGGCGTTTTTTATGAGACCGGCCAGGTCGTGCCGCAGAATTTTGAGGAAGCGGCTAAATGGTATCACCTCGCTGCCGAACAGGAATGCGCGCCGGCGCAATGCAACTTGGGCTTGTGTTATCAAACTGGACGCGGTGTGCCACAAAGTGCGCAAGAAGCGGTGAAGTGGTTTATCAAGGCCGCGCGGCAGGGCGACAAAACCGCGCAGCACAATCTCGGACTTCATTATGCTTCCCTCGAAACCGCCGAGGTCGAAGCTGCTGAAATTGCGAAAAATACACCAAAATAAATTAGCGCGTAATTTCAGCAAGTTTTGCGTTTGCACGTCCATTGTCAATCGTTTCAGCGGCCAAATCCCAGCCTTCCGTGAGTGATTTTGTTTTGCCGGCAATAAAAAGTGCGGCGGCGGTATTGAGCAAAACGGCGTCGCATTTTGGCCCGCGCTCGTCACCCCGCAGAATGCGGCGGACGATTTCCGCGTTCGCGTTGCGGTCGCTGCCGAGCAAGTCCGCCAGTATTCCGGAGTGCAAGCGAAATTGCTCTGGTGACAAAATGGAAGTGGTAAATCCGCGTTCCTGATAAAATTCAGCGATGGTGCTTTCGCCGAGCGTGGAAAGTTCGTCCAAAAATCCAACGTCGGTAACTTTTCCACAGACAACCATTGCACGGCGAACGTCAAGCGATTGAAGCACAAGCGCGAGCGGTTTGCAAAGTTCTGGACGAGGCACGCCAACAAGCATCGCGGAAGGCCGCGCGGGATTGAGCAGCGGTCCGAGAAAATTGAAGATCGTCCGCTGGCCATGCTCAGCGCAAAGTTTTCGTGCGGGCGCGATATTTTTGAAAGCAGGATGATAATTTGGCGCAAAGAAGAAGGCGAAATTGCGTTCACGCAATGAACGCGCGGCTTCCGCCGGAGTCAAATCAATCCGCACACCGAGCGCTTCGAGTACGTCGGCGCTGCCGGCTTGAGAAGTAACGGCCCGATTACCATGTTTAGCAACAGTCACGCCAGCGGCGGAACAAATGATGGCGGCGGCAGTTGAGATATTGAACGTGCCGAGTCGGTCACCGCCGGTGCCGACGACGTCAAGGATTTCATGCGCACGCGTTTCGTCATCGAGCGGCGGGACAATGGCTTTATCGCGCAACGCGCGGGCAAAGGCGGCGATTTCTTCGGGCGTTTCGCCTTTTTGCGCGAGCGCAGTTAGGAAATCAGCTTTTGCGGTTGTGGCGACTTTCTCGTCAACGAGCAGTTCTACGATTTGCTGAATTTGTCCGTTGTTGAGCGATTGTCGCGCAGCAAGTTGTGGCGTGAATTTTTCGAGCACAGACGGATTTTAGAGAATTAGCAAGGTTGGTTTAAAGTGTAAAATGTGCATTGTGTCAATGAAACGTGGACAGCCGGGAAAAATTTCGTAACTTATAGTCTTTCGCTACTGTCTCAGTTGTGACGGCGGAAGAATTAAAATTTATGGCAGACAAGCTCAGCAATGGTTGGTTGAAGTGGATAGTCGTTTTAGTGGTCGTTTTCGCAGTGATTGCGGGCGGCATTTGGTTTTTTAGGCATGCCCACGACACGACGCCACAGTATCAGACAGTACCCGTCACGCGCGGCGAGTTGATACAGCTTGTGACAGCGACGGGAACCATAAATCCCGTCACCAACGTGCAGGTTGGTTGCCAGATTTCCGGCACGATCAGCAAGCTTTATGTGGATTACAATTCATTGGTAAAAGCCGGGCAAATTATTGCGGAGATTGATCCCCGGATATATCAGGCGCAAGTGGAACAAGCCGAGGCTGATCTTGCCAATGCAAATGCAAATCTGGAGCTGCAACAGATTGAAACGAAGCGCAGTGCGGAGTTATACACCAACAATCTGGTTTCCGCGTCCGACAATGACACTGCCATCGCTACTTTGCATGAAGCCGAGGCCACTGTGAAACTCAAGCAGGCCGCGCTCGACAACGCGAACGCGAATCTGGGTTATTGTAAAATTTATTCGCCTGTGGACGGAATTGTCATTTCGCGGGCGGTTGACGTGGGGCAGACGGTGGCATCCAGTTTTAACACACCGACGCTGTTCCAAATCGCGAACGACCTGACGAAAATGCAGATTGATTCAAGCGTCGCCGAGGCGGATATCGGCGGTGTGATTGAAGGACAGCAGGTGGATTTCACGGTGGACGCGTATCCGTATCGGAATTTTCACGGGACCGTCACGCAAGTGCAAAATTCGCCGGCGACCGTCAACAATGTAGTCACTTACGATTGTGTCATCAGCGTGACGAATGCGGATTACAAATTGAAGCCCGGCATGACGGCGAATGTTTCCATCGTCATCGCGCAGCGGGAAGATGCTTTGACTATTCCCAATTCCGCGCTGCGCTTCCGTCCGCCGGAAACCGCCGTGGTGCTAATCAACAACACCAATGAAGTCGTAACGCAAATTGCCCAGGCCACCAACAGCGGCGGTCATGCCGGTGGAACGGGTGGCCAAGGCCATCGCAACGGCGGACACACGCGCGGCGAGCGTCCAATCATTCATACGGTTTATGTGCTTTCGGGCGATGGGAAAAATGCCAAGTTGCAGCCGGTGCAAATTAGAACCGGCATCAGCGACGGCATTTCCACCGAAGTACTTTCGGGGTTGAATGAAAGCGATCAGATTGTTACCGGCATGGTTTCAACCGGCCTCACAACTTCGGCTGCCACCTCAAATCCGTTTGGTGGCGGAATGCCACGTATTCACTAATTCGGATTTGCAGAAAAATTTCTGTGCAGACAAACCTTGTCATCAAGCTCGAAGAAATCCACAAGACGTATCACACGGGCGAAGTGGACGTTCATGCCGTGCGTGGCGTGTCCCTGGAAATTTTGCCCGGTGAATTTGTCGCGATCATGGGTTCAAGCGGCTCCGGTAAATCCACCTTGATGAACATGATCGGCGCGCTTGACCGACCGACGAGCGGACATTACTGGCTCGACGGCATTGACGTTTCCACGCTCGATCGCGATGCACTCGCGGACATTCGCAACGAAAAAATCGGCTTCGTCTTTCAAGGTTTCAATCTGCTCGCGCGCACGTCAGCGCTGGAAAATGTCGAAATGCCGTTGCTTTACAACCACAAGCGCATTCCTTCGCATGAACAACATGAACGCGCCACCCATTCTCTCGAACTCGTCGGCCTTGGCCAGCGTACCGATCATCACCCGAATCAACTTTCCGGCGGCCAGCAGCAACGCGTCGCCATCGGGCGCGCGCTAGTGAATCGGCCATCACTTTTGCTCGCGGACGAACCGACGGGCAATCTCGACAGCCAGACGAGCATCGAAATCATGGGCGTGTTCCAGAAATTAAATGAACAGAACATCACGATTATCATGGTCACGCACGAACTTGATGTTGCCCGTTACACCAAACGTATGGTCGTTTTACGCGATGGAAAAATCATCACCGACGAAGCCGTGCAGAACCGTTCGTTTGCGGAAAAAGAATTGCAACAGCTCCGCCAGGCCCAACAAGCCGTGAAACTCGCGCCATGAGAATTTTTGCTTCATTGAAAATCGCCGGGCGCGCATTGCGCCGGAACAAGATGCGTTCGCTTCTGACGATGCTTGGCATCATCATCGGCGTCGGCGCCGTCATCGGCTCGGTAAGTTTGACGAGCGGCGCAACGAAACAGGTTGAAGATCAGGTCAGCAGTCTGGGCGAAAGCGTGATCACGGTTTTTTCCGGCAATTTCACCAGCGGCGCAATGCGCGGCGGCTGGGGCAGCGCGCCGACATTGACGGTCGAAGACGCCAAAGCGATTGCTGGTTTGGAAAACGTTGTGGCCGTCAGTCCTGAAGTGCGTGATCGCGAACAGGTGTTGGCCGAAGGCTTGAATTGGAACACGCAGGTCATGGGTGAATCGCCGGATTATCCTCAAATTCGCAATTGGACCATTGCTCGCGGGGAGATGTTCAGTGATCAGGATGTGCGCAGTCTTGCCAAGTCCGCCGTTATCGGCCAAACTGTGGTGGATCAGTTGTTTCCCAACGAAAATCCCGTTGGCCAGACCATCCGCATCCGCAACCTGCCATTCCTCATCGTCGGCGTGTTGGCTCCCAAAGGCTTCAATCTGTTCGGGCAGGATCAAGATGACACGGTCGTCGTCCCCTATACGAGCCATATGCACCGCATCACCACGCGTACATTTGTGAACGACATTCTGGTGCAAGCCGCCAACGACAAAGTTATAGACAGCGTGCAGGATGACATCACTGATTTGCTGCTTGCGCGTCATCGCAGCAAGGAACAGGATTTTACCGTACGCAACCAATTGGAATTAATGCAAGCCGTCACGGCCACTTCGCGCGCGATGAGTTTTTTGCTCGCAGGTGTCGCTGCCGTCTCGCTCGTTGTCGGCGGCATCGGCATCATGAACATCATGCTTGTGAGCGTCACTGAACGGACGCGCGAAATCGGCATTCGCATGGCCGTCGGCGCGCGTGCCGCCGACATCCTGGTGCAATTTCTGATTGAGGCCGTCACGTTGAGCGCGATTGGCGGTTCCATCGGCATCCTCGGCGGGATGACTTTTTCATGGCTCGTTGCCTACATAAAAAATATGCCGACCGTCACTCCTTTTGGCTGGATTGCCATCGCATTCATCTCGAGTGCCATTATTGGCGTTATCTCCGGATTTTATCCCGCGTGGAAAGCGTCGAAGCTCGACCCGATTGACGCCTTGCGTTACGAATAGGTCGTGACCGCTCAAGTTTTGCTCACACACACGCCGGAGCTTTTTCAAAAAGCCGTCCGGCGCGCGGCGGAACTTTTACGCGCGGGCGAAATCGTCGCGTTGCCGACGGAAACGGTCTATGGCCTCGCCGCCAACGCGCTTGACGAGAAAGCGGTTGCCAAAATTTTTGAAATCAAGGGACGACCGGCGAACAATCCCATTATCGTCCACATCGTCGGTAATGAAATGGCGAAAGGTTGTGTGAGCCATTGGCCGGAACGCGCGGGAAAACTTTCAAAGTCTTTCTGGCCCGGTCCATTGACGCTGGTTTTGCCACGCGCGGAAAAAATTCCAAAAATTGTCACGGCGGGCGGCGCGACTGTCGGTGTGCGCTGGCCGAGCCATCCGTTCATTCAAGCGGTTATTCGCGAATGCAATTTTCCACTGGCCGCGCCGAGCGCGAATTTGTCCAACCACATTTCGCCGACGAACGCGGAACACGTCCGCACGCAGCTCGGCGGAAAAATTTCCTTGATTGTGGACGGCGGCCAGTCGCAGGTTGGAATTGAATCCACGGTTTTGGATTTGACCGTTTCGTCGCCAAGAATTTTGCGTCCGGGAATGATTCACGCTGAATCGCTGGCCGCTGTTTGCGGCGAAATACAAAGTCCAAAGTCCAAAGTCCAAGGCCTGCAATCAGTGCTGCGCAGTCCGGGACTGCTGGAAAAACATTATTCGCCGAAAGGGAAAATGTTGATTTTGAGTTGGCGCGATGACGCCGAACTGCACTTCAAAATTCAAAGTTCAAAGTTCGAAATTGGGAATTGCCGGATCATCGCACACACGCATATTCCATCAGGTAAACATTTTGCCGATGTGAGTATAATGCCGCACGATGCGGAGGCGTTTGCGCGAGCGATTTACGCGGAGTTGCACCGCTGTGACCAAGCAGGCGCGGAGTTGATCGTGGTCGAAGCGCCACCGGAATTGCCGGAGTGGTCAGGCATTGCCGACCGCTTGCGTCGCGCGTCGGCTTGAAAATTTTCGAGGCGCAGTGTTTTGTTTCTCTGTTTTCCAACGTTCCCAGTCGGAAAGAAATAGTCGTTCCGGCAAATAGCCGGCGGGCGCATGTTGCAGCGGAAAGCCAGCGGGAATTCGGTTTTGCAATATCACTTGGACGATGAACGCACCCCAACTATGTTCGCGCGCTTCGATCCAATCAGAAACAAATTTTGCATCAATCGTTTCGGGTGTGAGATAAAGCGCCTGAACTGGTTTTATATAGTCGTTGATGGCGAAAAAATCGTCCTGCGCGTCCAGTGTGAGCCAGACGCATTGGCGGTGGCCATACCATGCAACGGCCCACGGCACATCACTCATCATTAATTCATTCTCTTTCATCCAATTGGCGGATTGTTGAATTTCCGGCGGATAATATGGCGGATAGGCAATCGGCGAAGTTTTGGGCGGGAGAAATGTAAAAATCATCGGCAAACAGGACAATACGACAAAAACAGTTATTATTGTGTAACGCAATTCCAGCGCCGATAGCTTCATTTGTTCAAGAAACGTGAAGAAAAAACTCGCACCGTACATGAATACCAGCGGTATGAGCAACACGAGCAGATTTTCCGAATTTATTTCCGGGGATTCGTCGGAAAGTTGCGTACGTCCCAGCGCTTGAGCGACGCCAAAAATGACCAGACACATCAGCAAAAAATAACGCATTCGGCGAACTGGGATTCCTCGGAAAGCAAGCAGCAAACCTGCAAAAAACAACATGCTTACCCAACTGCCACCCAGTTTTGGCAGGTCGTTCACCAAAATGTCGCGTCCATTTTCGAATAACTTAGGAGTGTAAGGAATCAGTCCTGCTGTGTTCGCAAAATCGGGGTGCAGCGAACGTTCCAATTGGAAGCGTGGAAATACAAACGTGTTTTCAATAATCGCAAAACCTGCTGTGCCGAACGGCGTGCCACTGACGGCATAATTGCGATAAATCCACGGTAACAGAACCACGACGAACGCAGCAAGCGCCACCAGCACATGCACAGTTCGGCGCGGCCCACTGAAGAAAAACAAAAATACTACCACCGGAATAATGATCCAGCCAAACGCATAACGTGTGAGCACGCCCGCGCCCGCCAACACACCGATGATTATTGCCAGAATGAGCAAAAAATTTACGCGTGGTTGCGCCTCGCGCGCGGCTTCTTCGATTCGTAGAATGCACCAAGTCAGCCCCAGAAAAATGATGATCAGTAGCATCGTGGACAAACCGGACACGCTGAATCGCCAAAGCAATTCACATCCCAGCACTAGCACTGCTGACGTCAACGCCACACTCGCATCGAATAATTTGCGCGCGAGGAAAAAAGTCAAAATGACTGTGGCCAACAACAGCACTTCATTGAACACTGCGATTAGAAAATCCGGCTGGTAACGCTGAAATTTACTATTGTCGCTCCAGAACGATTTTTTGGTTTCGACGGCGTAATTGAACGGCAACACTTTCATTAGACCAGCCAGCACAAGCGGATAAACAGGTGGATTTTCTAAATCCGGATGTGCGGTCTTGATCTGCGCGAAGTCAAAATTGGTACTGGCTGACCTGCTGTCGGCGTGCGTCGCGGCTTCATTATGCTGTTGCAAAAGATAAATGCTCAGCGGACGGATAAACAATGTCGTGTAGCCTTTGCCTTCGGAAATATTTCGCGCCAGTTGTGCCGAGTCCATCGCCTCCGGCGTGGAGAAATTGCGATATGAGCGCAAATTATAGACAATAAACAGTGTCAAAATCGCGAGACAGATGGCGGCGATTCTCGTGTAACGCGTCCAAGGGCCCTCTTCAAATCTGTGAATTGATTCCTGCAAAAATGGCATATTAAAAACCCTCTAAGTGATATGTGTGCAATTTTCGATGAAATGTCCGTCGGCTCATGCCGATTTTTTTTGCGGCCAAAGTCCGGTTACCGTTGGTTTCCTTTAGCGCGCGAACAATCAATTCTCTCTCAGCATCCTTCACCGTCAAGTCGTTTCGCACCAAAATATGCTGGACGTTGGTCGAACCCATAGTTGCGTTCTGCATTGATGGCGGCAAATCGCGCACGGAAATTTTTTCATTTCGACAAAGCACAACAGTATGTTCAATTGCCGTTCTCAATTCGCGCACGTTGCCCGGCCACGAATAATTCATCAGCAATTCGAGCGCGTCGCTTCCAAAAGCATTCACTGATTTGTTGTTTTCCTCCGCAAACTCGCGCAAAAAACTTTGCGCCAGCAACGGAATGTCGCCCGCGCGTTCGCGCAGCGGCGGTAAAGTAATTTCCACAACGCGCAGCCGGAAGAATAAATCCTCGCGAAATTTTCCGGCTTTGACGAGTTCTTCCAGATTTCTGTTCGTCGCCGCAATCAATCGAACATCGGCGGTCAAAGTCTTGTTCGAGCCAACCCGTTCAAAAGTCCGTTCGCCGAGAAAACGGAGCAGCTTCACTTGGATTGCCGCGTCAATTTCACCGATTTCATCAAGAAACAAAGTGCCGCCTTGCGCCTGCTCAAAACGCCCGATGCGCCGTTCATGCGCGCCGGTGAACGCGCCCTTTTCGTGACCGAAAAGTTCGCTTTCCAAAAGCGTCGGCGCGAGCGCGGCGCAATGCACTGTTACCAGCGGCTGTTTCGCGCGCGGACTGAGTTGATGAATCGCCTTCGCAATCAGTTCCTTGCCTGTGCCGCTTTCGCCGCTCAGCAAAATCGTCGCGCGCGTCGGCGCGACCTGGCGGACAATTTCAAAAATATCCTTCATCGCCGGCGATTCACCGATGATGTTTTCCAAACCGAATTTCGAATCAAGTTGTAGCCTGAGCGAAATATTTTCGGTTTCAAGATTCCGTTGCTTTAACGCACGTGCGATACGCATTTCCAACTCGTCAATTTGCAATCGTCCTTTGGCGATGTAATCATCTGCGCCCCGCTTCATCGCTTCGACCGCGAGTTCTTCCGAACCGTAAGCCGTCATCAAAATACAAATCGGCGGTTTAGAAAGCGATTTTGCGCGTGCGATCAATTTCATGCCGTCTTCGTTCGGCAGACGAAAATCCGTGAGCAACACGTCGAAATTTTCCTGTTCCAACAGTTCGGTCGCTGCCTTCGCGTCGTCGGCCACATAAACGTCGTAACGATCTTCGAGCGCGGCGCGCAACCCGTCGCGCGTCATTTTCTCGTCGTCCACAATCAATAATATTGGTTTTTCTTTCACATCTTCATCCGCGAATTGCGCAAATTTTTACAAACTAAATTCTGATTTAAATTCGCGTTCATTCACGGCTTCTTTTCTAGCGGCGTTATTTTCCAATAACCGCGGCTTGCGCTCAGACAACGGCAGCCAAATCCTAAACGTAGTGCCTCGGCCAAGGCGGCTTTCCAATTCAATTTTGCCGTCGTGTGCGCGCACAATGCGCTGCACAATCATCAAACCCAGGCCGGTTCCTTTTTTCTTGGTCGTATAAAACGGTTCGAAAATCCGGTTGATTTGTTCCTGCGGAATGCCGCCACCCGTGTCCGTCACGCTCACCCAAATGCCGTCATCGCTTTCGCCGGTTTGCAACGTGAGCGTGCCGCCTTTGGTCATGGATTGCATGGCGTTTTTGATGAGGTTCACCAATACCTGCTGCATTTGCGTCACATCAATCAATGTGGCAGTCAATTGCCGTGCCAGTTTTGTCCGCACATTTAAGCTGCGATTATCCAGTTCCGGCTGCAACAGTTCTAAAGTTTTTTCGACTACGTTATTAAGCGAAGCTGCTTTTAATTGCAACGGTGCGGGACGAATCGCCTGAAGAAATTGCGTGATGATGTAATCGAGCCGGTTAATTTCACCTTTAGCAACATTCAAATATTGCTCCAACTTACTGGAAACTTCCGTCACGTTTACTTCGTCAGCAATTTTTTGTGAACGTATTTTAGAAATTGAATTTGCACTGGCGGCACCCGTTTTTATTTTTTTCAATTCACGCTCCATGAGTTGCAAATGAATGTGCAGTGCGTTGAGCGGGTTTCCGATTTCGTGCGCGACGCTCGCGGCGAGCAGCGTGAGCGCTTGAACACGTTCGCTTTCGATGGCTTCAAAAGTTTTCTGCCTCGCTTCGGTTGCGTCATGCAAAATCAATGCCACGCCAGAACTACCGACGGCTTTGCCATCCAGCGGCGCGGCATACATCCGTAAAAATCGCGGACGGGGATAATGCACCTCGAATTCGTGACGCGTGACACGCTCGCCGCCGACGTTATCGGCCTTGGCAATTTCCTTCCAATTCACTTCAGGTAAAAAATCAGCTATGTGCCGATCCTCAACATCAGGTTGCAAGCCGAGCAGACGCGTGACAGCTTGGTTGAAATAAAGCACACGACCGTTTTCATCCACGACCAGCACGCCATCTTCAATCGTATTGAAAAGTGTTTCGAGAAAACTGCGTTCGCGCGCGAGTCGTTGAACGACTGTTTGCAGACCTTCGGCGTCAAGCCGGCTGATGCGGCCGAGAACTTTGTCTAAAAAACCGGATTTGGGCAGCGGCATTTTATCAATTTAATCGCGTCACTTTGACGCATTATAAGACATTGCCACATTGGCGCAATGCATTTCCTTCTTGTTATGGGACTTCCCTCGGATGAAACTAACAGTCTTTAAATGCTAAATTACTTTCAAGTTCTGATTTTGGCCATAATTCAAGGCGCATGCGAATTGCTGCCAGTATCAAGCTCGGCGCACGTCATCGTTGCGGAAAAATTCATGGGATTAGATCCGTCGAGTCCCGAAATGACGATGCTGCTCGTCATGCTGCACACCGGAACAATGTTCGCAGTGATCGTTTATTTTTGGAACGGTTGGAGGCGTGATTATTTTACAGCACCAGGAAAACTTCGGTGGTTTGCGATTCAAATCATCATCGCCACAATTTGCACACTAATCGTCGGTTATGGATTGAAAATCGTCATCGAAAAATTTTTCATGCGCGGCATGCCGCACGCGGAAATTGAAGACTTGTTTTCCAATCTGCCGCTGATTGCCGGCGCGCTCGCCGCCGTCGGTCTGCTGATCATTTATGCCGGATTGCGCGAAGAAAAAGCTCCGCGCCATTCGGAAATTCAGCCGGCGCATTCCATTTGGATCGGCCTCGTTCAGGGAATTTGTATTCCGTTTCGCGGTTTCTCGCGTTCTGGCGCAACAATTTCAACCGGATTGCTGCTCGGACTGCCGAAACAAAAACTGGAAGAGTTCAGTTTCGCACT
>JBEKZT010000033.1:0-13924 GCA_049509595.1 Verrucomicrobiota bacterium | reverse complement strand
AAGCATGGGTCAATGGTCAATTTTCGTTTTGTGCCAATGGCTGGCAGTATTTCACCGGCTGGGTGGTGATCAATCTGCCAAAATCTTGGCCGGAGTTGGACGACATGGCAAAGCACGGCATCATCAAATCAAGTTACTCGCCGTGGTCACTCCCGCCGGAAGGCTTTTCAACATTCCCAACGGACAAGGCAGAGCAAATGGAGGTTGCCATGCAAGTATTGCGGCTGCCGGAAAAGTTTGAAAGCTTCGACGGCGCAAAAAAATTTCTGGAATATGCGCGTAAATTTGTGGACGCCGGTTTTGAGATCGTTGCGGTGGACAAGAAACAAAACCAAGCCGTCCGCGCCGCGTTTGAAGCTATTGAAAAGCTTCCGCCGACGTTCCGAGCGGCAGACCGGAAAGAAGTCATGTTCCATCATTTGCCGCCGGACATTTCCGACTCGGACAAGCAGGAGTTAGAAAAAAAGCAAAAGAATGGGACTCTCACGACAAAAGATTTAGACGAGCTTTGGCACAAATATATCAAACCCACAAACGACCTTCGCACGCCGTGGCACAAGACCGCCACAGTTCAGGAGCGCGTATTTCATAAACGCCAGCGGAACGGAAAACTGATCGAAGAAATACAGTTCAACTTTGAAAGCATCTGCCGTCAGCTTGAATCGTTCGACAACGGCACAAATTCGGACTTCATAAACGCGGTGCGACTCTGACACTGCCTACCTATAGGTAGCGAGCTTATAGCCGAGCGTGCGGGGGTGGTTTAGATGTCATGCGTGATTGTCATGCACGCACGACCAAAATCAAAATCGAACGAAGCAACGATTGCGCCGGTGGAAATTCCACCACGCACCGCCAGTATCAATCCCGCGCAGATTGAGTTCTTACGCCTTCCGCCCGTTGGCCAGCGATGCGCTGTCACGGGGATGTCCCGCGCCGCGCTCAACGCCCTGATATTGCCAACCGAGGCCAATGGCGGCAAACCAGCCGTCAAAAGTTTCTGCCTGCGGCAACGTGGCGCGAAAACTGGAATCCGGCTTATTGATTATCAGGATTTAAGGCGGCACATCTTGGCACACGCCGAAACCGGCGCGGAAAATCAAACCGCCGAATAAATCCCACTTGCGATTTTCCCATGAAAACCTTGCCGCCATTCATTGATGAAATGCTCGCCGCGCCGCCGCGTGCCGGTGAAGGTGTCCACAACTGGCTTTTTCGTGTTGCCCGGCAGTTGCACGCGCATTTGCCCGCCGGTGAAATTGTGAACCTGCTCGAAAGCCGCGTGGCGAATTGCGGGCGTGCCGTGTCCCGCGCCGAAATAATTTCCGCCGTGCAAAATTCTCTGCCGAGCGCGTGGCAGCGAAAAGGCATCGCCGGGCCGGTTCAATCCACAGCGAAATGGCCGAAGGTGAACCAAGAGCAGCGCGAAGCAGTTGTCCGCGACGACGGCGGGCTGGCAGACCTTTGGGAACTATCCCGCACGCGCATTGAAGACAACGCGCAACACACGGAAGAAATCATGGACAAACTTTTCCCAGGCAACCCGCTTTTGTGCTGCGGCAAGTCGAGTCAGGAATTTGACACCAAGCCACGCGAAGATTGGCGCGGCGAACTGTCCAAGCTGGCGTTAATCGTGCCGTCGCCCATGTCAGCAGTCACCGGCACAACCAAAGACGGCAAGGAATCGAAACACACACTCGCAAACACAGGAGCGCGGCGGTTTCTCATTTGCGAATTTGACACCGGCACGCCGGACGATCACGCGGCTTTGCTTTTGCATCTTGGCACGTTCGCGCCACTGGTTTGCGCGGTTCACTCTGGCAATAAGAGTTTGCACGGCTGGTTTTTCGTCGCAGGCCAGCCCGACACGAAGATCGAAAAGTTTTTTCGCTACGCCGTTTCGCTCGGCGCGGATCGGGCGACGTGGACGCGCTCGCAATTCGTGCGGATGCCGGACGGCACGCGGGACAACGGCAACCGCCAGACAGTTTTCTTTCTGAATTTCAAACCAATGGAGGGACAACGATGAGCGCACTACTGGAATCACCCGGACTACGCGACGTGCCGGACGTGGACACGGAAGAAACGCCGCCGCAAATTGAAGCTGCGAAGCCAAAACCAATTTTACAAGGCAGCGCGATATTGCTGCCGGAAATAGAATTGTGGCCGGAAGCGGTGAATGGTGCGGACACGCTTTCCAAAATCGCAGAATCATTCGCGCGTTATGTCGCGTTGCCGGACGGCGCGGCGGACGCGCTCGCTTTGTGGGTAGCTCACGCGCACGGCTTCATGGCGTTTTTGTGTTCACCGCGTCTCAACATTTGTTCGCCGGAAAAGCGTTGCGGCAAGACGACGTTGCGCGACGTGGCTGCCGTCTTTGTCCCGCGTCCGTTGCTCATGGAAAATTTGAGCGTCGCGGTATTATTCCGGCTGGTGAACGCGCACACCCCGACGATTCTTGCTGACGAATACGATGCCTGATTGCTGTCTCCAGTGCCTTTCGGCGTTTAGTTCACTTGGAACGAAGCTCGCCCCGCTCGACGCCGACTACAAAGCCAAGGTCTCCAGTGCCTTTCGGCGTTTAGTTCTGCTGGAGGCGTTGCGTGGCGGGATAATCCCTTTTGCTGCGCTGCACCAGGTCGCGTTCCATCGTTTTGATCTGTTGAGTGACTTGGGTCAAGACCGTGAGCAACGGTTGAACCACCGGCAAACAATTGGCGGGCACATCGGCCAGCACCGTTTTATGGAACGATTCACTGGACGGGTTGCGCACGGAATGGCCAAGGCTCTTGAGGGTGAAACGGACGGCGTTGATGAGGTTGACACGGGTGCGCACCAAAGCATCGCGCAATTTAAGCCCCAGCAAATCGTGCTGGGCCTGGGCGGTGCCATGTTGGATGGGGTGGAGTAAGGCCGGGTCAAGCCGCGCCCCGATGGGCGCGTGCTGGACGGTCTCTCTGCCTTGAAAATTCGCGGTTTTCGGATAAGACCCCGTAGCCAAGCTACGCAGATTTATTGTTTTGGTTTCTACATTCGTTTTTTCAGAACGCTTCCGATTGAATCAAATGGCGTCCGGCAAGGCAAGGCAAGAGCAGTTTGGCTATATCGCAAATGCGGTTATCTTGCCGTAAATCCGTCGCAAAATTCACCGCCGCATTTCTGCAACGGATGCGTGGCAAAATTGTATCAAACTGCGGGTGGATTGCCCGAAAACCCTATGAATAGACACGCGCGGCGGCGTGGCAGCTACGCACAGGTCATTTCGTGATGTCGGGCAGCTTGTTGACGGCGGCGCGTTTGGCGGTGTCGTCAATCTTGGTGTAGTTGCGGCTGATGCTGGCGGTTTCATGGCCGACAATATCCATCGCCACGGAGTCAGACACGCCAGCGGATTTCAACGCGCTGGTGGTGTTGTAACGCAGCGAGTGGAAGCTGATGGGGTTGGATTCGCGCCGGGCGTCGCGCCCCTTGCCGGTGCTTTGGTGTCCGCGCTCCTGCACCAGTCCGGCTTTCACCATGACCGCGTAAAATTGCGACGATAGCCACGAGGCATTTTTGCCATGCAACGCCGGGCATAGCGCGGCGTCGGGATTGTCCCCGGCCATGCTGGACAGGTGCCGCGCCAGCGGTTCCGCCAGTTGCAACACCTGCCGCCGTTTCGTTTTCTCCGTCAGGACATTCAGCGTGTTGGTATGCAACTCGACGTTGCGCCACGTCAGGTTCGCGCAATCGCGCAGCCGCAGGCCGGTGTAGAACGCGACGAAGATCATCGTGCGCCACTCCGCGCTCGCGTGAGACAATAGCGCGGTCAATTCCTTGCTGGTGAATGGCCGGCGGCTTTCGCCTTCGGATTCAGCCTCAATAAACTCGACGTGTTGCGCGGGGTTAAATTCCAACTGGCGGCTTTTCACGGCGGCATTAAGCGCGGCTTTCAACACCTTGACGCACTTGTTGACGCTGGATGGCGCGACACGGCTTGTCTGACTGGCTTTGAAGTCCTCGATTTGGCGCGGTTGCAACGTCGTCAGGGCGCGGTCTGCCCGTGCGCCCAAAAATTTCAGGAACATTTCGATTATGCGCCGGTATTCGATCACCGTCGCCTTGCTCGCGTCCGTGCGCCCGGCAATCCACGCTTCCAACCAGCCGCGCACGGTGTAGCTGGTGAACTCGCCGCCAGCAATGCGGATAAATTCCTCGACGGCGGGCTTCAAAACGGCTTCGGCGCGGTTTGCCGCCAGCTTACCATGCGTCTCGGCAATGGCGTCGCACGTCTCACGCACGAGCTTCAACGCCTTTTCGTTCGACAGCTTGCCCTGGCGTGTCAGGGCGGCGGCGCGCTCGACGTTGACGCAGATCGTCCGGGCGATTTTGGCGTTCTCTGTGCCGGTGCTACGCTTGCGCCGGAAGCCTTCCGGGTCGTAATAGTGACAGAACCAGTTCGGTTTATTTTCTTCTCTGTGGATGCTTGACATAATGGGGTAACGATAGCGGGTAACGTGTGCCCGTGTCAAGAGTATCATATATGTTGGCATTTAAGCGTATTTTGATGAATGAGCAGGGCAAAAACGTCGTGTGGATTCGAGTCCCGCCACCGGCACCACTCAAACTGCTTGTCGGATTTCCGGCACGGGAGTATTTTGAAACCAATCTCGTTAAAATTGAACGACAAAGGCAAACGGAATTATCTTCGCCGCTGTTTGACTTTCAGTTGGACGAGTGCGTGAGCGAGTGAAGCTTGCGCGAGTACGGCATCTTCGTCGCTAATTTTTTCGGCAAGCCGTGCCTCGGCGCGTTGACGCGCTTCCTCGGCTTTGGCTTCATCAATGTTTTCCCCGCGAATCGCCATGTCCGTGAGGATTGAAATTTTTTCACCTGTGACCTGCACAAAACCGTCGCCGACGGCGAGGAAAATGTTTTCGCCGCCTTTTTTGACATGGATTTCGCCCGCGACAAGCTGCGTCATCAGCGGCATGTGCTGCGGCAAAATGCCCATCTGGCCATCACCGCCGTCGAGCGTGACCATGTCCACATCCTCGGAGTAGGTTTTCGCCTCCGGCGTGACAATTTCGAGTTTGATCGTGGCCATTTGTTTTATTGGGAAGACCGCCGTGTCGGCGACCCATTTTTATTTTGGGACGGCGACACGCCGTCCCTCCCATTTACGCTTCTTTAATTTCGTCAATGCCGCCCTTCATGTAGAAATTCTGTTCGCCGACTTCGTCGTGCTTGCCTTCGAGAATTTCCTTGAACGCGCGGACGGTGTCTTCGCGCGAAACCTGTTTGCCTTCGCGGCCCGTGAAAACCTGCGCGACGGTGAACGGCTGGCTCATAAATTTCTGGATTTTGCGCGCGCGGAAAACGGTCGTCTTGTCCTCGGCGGAAAGTTCGTCCATGCCGAGAATCGCGATGATGTCCTGCAAATCCTTGTAGCGTTGCAAAACTTTCTGCACGCCGCGCGCGACGTCGTAATGTTCCTGCCCGACGATTTCCGGCGCGAGCGCGCGAGAATTCGAGGCGAGCGGATCAACGGCGGGGAAAATTCCCAGCTCGGCGATGGAACGTTCTAACACGATGGTCGCGTCCAAGTGCGCGAATGTCGTGGCGGGCGCGGGGTCGGTTAAGTCGTCGGCGGGAACGTAGACGGCCTGGAACGACGTGATCGAACCTTTTTTGGTCGAGGTGATGCGTTCCTGCAAGTCGCCCATTTCGGCGGCGAGCGTCGGCTGATAACCGACGGCGCTCGGCGTGCGGCCGAGTAGCGCGGACACTTCCGAACCGGCCTGCGAGAAACGGAAAATGTTGTCCACGAACAGGAGCACGTCCTGATTTTTTTCGTCGCGGAAATATTCCGTCACGGCGAGCGCAGACAGCGCGACGCGCAGACGCGCGCCGGGTGGTTCGTTCATCTGGCCATAAACCAGGCCGATTTTTGAACCGGGTGCGATGATCGGCAAACCGTTCTCGCCGATTTTCGGATGACCTTTTTCGTCCTTTTCGACTTTGATGACGCCGGCCTCGATCATTTCGTTGTAAAGATCGTTGCCTTCACGCGTGCGTTCACCGACGCCGGCGAACATCGAAACGCCGCCGTGTAATTTCGCGATGTTGTTGATGAGTTCCATGATGACGACGGTCTTGCCGACGCCCGCGCCGCCGAACGCGCCGACTTTTCCGCCCTTCAAAAACGGGCAGATCAGATCAATGACTTTGATGCCGGTCGTCAAAACCTGCGGGCTGGTGGATTGATCCACGAGCGCGGGCGCGGCGCGATGAATCGGCAAATATTTATCGGCCTTGACCGGACCTTGTTCGTCCACGGGATCGCCGGTGACGTTGAACACGCGGCCCATGACGGCTTCGCCGACGGGCATGGAAATCGGGCCGTCGGAATCGGTGACTTCGTAGCCGCGCTTGAGCCCCTCGGTGGTGCTCATGGCGACGGCACGCACCCAGTTGTCGCCGAGATGCTGCTGCACTTCGAGCGTCAGCTTGACGGGCTGGCCCTGCACGGTGAAGTTCACCGTGAGCGCGTTGTAAATGGCGGGCAGCGGACCGGAAAATTCCACGTCCACGACCGGGCCGATGATTTGAACGATTTTACCTTTGTTCATAAAAATTTAATTTCAACCCACCGCCATTTGTGCGGTGGTGATTTCCAACAGTTCTTTTGTGATGTTCGCCTGACGCAATTTGTTGTATTCGAGCGTCAGGTCTTTGATGATCTGTTTCGCGTTGTCCGTCGCGTTTTTCATCGCAACCATGCGCGCGCTTTGTTCGCTGGCTTTCGCTTCGAGCAAAATCTGGTGCATCTGAAAATTCAAGCTGTGCGGGAGCAGCGCGCCCAACACGGTCGGTTCGTCCGGCTCGAATTCAAAAGTGTCCGTGCGCGGGCCGGCGCTTGGCAATTCCTGTTCCTTCGAACCGACTCCAGCCGTAACGGCCTTGATTTTTCCGACCGGCAAAAACGGAATCGTTTTCGGCTGCTGAACCAGAGTCGAAATGAATTGCGTGAACAAAACGTCCACGGAATCCGCTTCGCCCCTCAAAAACAAATCCTGCGCGAATTTCGAAACCGCCCGCGCCTCGGCAAATGTCGGCGTGTCTTTGTAAGAAAATTCCGCCGCCAGATTTCGCTTCGTCCGTGCGATGAATTGCCCGCCCTTTTTTCCCGCGCAAATGAACACCGTCGTATTTTTGTCGAGCTTTCCCGCCTCACGCATCAAATTGCCGTTCAAGCCGCCGCACAGACCGCGATCCGAACTCACGACGATGACCGCGCGTTTTTTCACTTCACGGGTTTTCATCAGCGGATGCTCAAACCCCGCGATGCGCGGCGCGGCCTCGGCCAGAATCGCGTTCATCAAATCCGCATACGGACGCCCGACAAGCGCGGCCTGCTGCGCCTTGCGCATCTTGGCGGCGGCGACCATCTGCATCGCCTTGGTGATCTGGGCGGTGTTCTTGACCGACTTGATGCGCCGGCGTATGTCGCGTGTGCTGGGCATGGATCAATGGTAAGACTGCTTGAATTCCGTGACCGCCGCTTTCAACTCCGCCGCGATGGCGTCGCTGATGGCTTTTTCAGTGCGAATCTTCAACAGCAAATCCGCTTTGCGCGTGCCGAGAAAGTCCGTGAGCTTCGTCTGGAAATCTTTGACCTTGTCCACGGCCACATCGTCGAAGAAATTATTCTGCGCCGCCCACAACACCGCCGCCTGCACTTCGACCGGCAACGGATTAAATTGCGGCTGCTTGAAAATTTCCACGACGCGCTTGCCGCGTTCGAGAATCGCCTGCGTCTTCGCGTCCAAGTCAGAACCGAATTGCGCGAACGCCGCGAGTTCGCGATATTGCGCGAGATCGCCTTTGATACGACCGGCAACTTGTTTCATCGCCTTGATTTGCGCAGCAGAACCCACGCGCGAAACGGAAAGACCGACGGAAACTGCGGGACGCACACCTTGATAAAACAAATCCGTTTCCAGATAAATTTGTCCGTCAGTGATCGAAATCACGTTCGTCGGAATGTAAGCCGAAACGTCACCGGCCTGCGTTTCAATGATGGGCAAAGCTGTAAGCGAACCGTTCCCGTATTTTTCCGAAACGCGCGCGCTGCGTTCGAGCAAGCGGCTGTGCAGATAGAAAACGTCGCCGGGATACGCTTCGCGACCAGACGGACGTTTCAGAATGAGCGACACTTGACGATACGCGACCGCGTGCTTCGACAAATCGTCGTAAATGATGAGTGCGTCCATGCCGTTGTCCATGAACCATTCGCCAAACGCAGCGCCGGCGAATGGCGCGAGATACTGGTTCGACGCGGAATCAGAAGCCGCCGCGACGACGACAATCGTGTAAGGCATCGCGCCCGCTTCTTCCAAAACTCCGATGACACGCGCGATGGACGACTGCTTCTGCCCGATGGCGACGTAAATGTTGTAGATGGGACGAAAACCTTTTTCGCCCGCAGCCTCGGCGGCTTTGTTGATGCGCGCCTGATTGATCATCGTGTCCACGCCGATCGTGGTCTTGCCCGTCGAACGGTCACCGATGATGAGTTCGCGCTGGCCGCGGCCAATCGGGATCATCGCGTCAATCGCCATGATGCCCGTTTGCACCGGCTGGCTGACGGATTTGCGCCGAATGATGCCCGGCGCGATTTTTTCGACAGGATAAAATGCCGTTTCCTTGATCGGTCCTTTGCCATCAAGCGGCTGGCCGAGGACGTTGACCACGCGGCCAAGCAATCCCTTGCCGACCGGCACTTGCAAAAGTTTTCCCGTCGTGCGGACTTCATCGCCTTCTTTAATCTTGGTGTAATCGCCGAGGATGATCGCGCCAACTTCGGTTTCTTCGAGGTTGAGCGCGAGGCCGGTGACGCCGTTGCCGAAGTCCAGCATCTCGTTGAGCATCGTGTCGGTGAGGCCCTCGATCTTCGCCACGCCGTCGCCGATTTCGCGGACAACGCCGACGTTCTGTTTGGCCGTCGCGGTTTTCGCGCCACTGATTTGCGCTTCAATTTCCTGCAATAGGTTGCTCATAAAATTTCGTTAAAAACTTTCTTCCAATTTTTCCAGACGCATTTTCACGCTGCCGTCGTAAAGGTCGCTACCCACTTGAATCCGCAAGCCGCCGATGAGCGCCGGATTCTGCGCGAACGAAATACTCACGCCCGTGCCATATTTCTTTTTTATCTCGTTCGTCACGTCCGACTGCAAATCGGCGGGCAACGCCGTGGCGCTCTCGACGCGCGCTGCGTGCTGCTCCAAATCCATTTTCACCAAGCGGTGCAGCCGCGACAAAATCTCGACGAAGCCGCGCGGTTTTTGGTCGGTCAATAATTTGACCGTCTGCCGGACGCGGTTTTCGTCCAGCAAATTGTTGGCGTGGCAACTGCGGAACAGTTGCCGGGCATCGCGCTGTGCTTGTTTGGAAATTTTCATTTATTTGTAGTGGCGCTCTGTGACCGCCGAAATGACGCTCACAGAGCGTTGCTACAATTTATTTATGCCGCCAATTGTTTCTCGGTTTCTTCCGCGAGCCGTTTTTGATCGTCCGCCGTGAGAATTTTTCCGGTGACGGTCGAGGTCGTCTGCACAACGAGCCGTCCGACTTCGCGTTTCAACGTCGCAAGCATCTGCGCGCGTTCCTGCACGGCGGCTTCGCGCGCCTTCGTCACGATTTGTTCCGCAGCGGCGATTGCCTTTTGCGTTTCCGTTTCGCGCACGCGCGCGGCGGCCTGACGCGCCTCGTCAATCATCTTATTCGCCTTATCGCCGGCGTCGGCCAGGATTTTCTGGCGCTCGATTTCAGTTTTCGCAACGTCGGCTTTTATTTTTTCCGCGTTGACGAGGCTTTCGGCGATTTTTTCGCGCCGCGCCTGCAGCATGGCGAAAATCGGCCCGTAGGCGAATTTCCACAGCACGAAGAAAACGATTGAGAAGCTGATCAAATGCGTGACCAGCGCCCTCCAGTCAATTCCAAGTTCGCTCATAAGCCGGAATTGGAATTATTATTTGACGCCAAACCATGCGATGACCGCCCAGCCTTCGGCGAGCGCCATGCCGACGAACATCCACAACAGGATTTTGCCCATCATGCCGGGATTGCGGCTCATGGCGACAAGCGCGCCTGCCGTGGCGCAACCGATGCCGATGGACGCGCCGGCCATCGCCACGCCAGTCTTGACGTCGGATTGGACAACGGAATTTGCTATATCTGCGAGCATATATTTTTTCTTTCTGTTTGTTTTTCTTGTTGTCGCAGCCGTTTTGTTTTCAACGCGGCTGCAAATTCAAATTTTCAATGACCCGATTCTTCCTGATGTGAGCACATCGTGCCCACAAATGCCACGACGAGCAACCCAAACACGAACGCCTGCACGCCGCAAACGAACGTCTCGTAAAAATAAACCACGAGCGTGATGGCCATCGAGCCGAACCAGTTTTGAATGTGCGATCCCATGTCCAGCATGGTTTCGCCGGCGAAAACATTTCCGTAAAGCCGCATCGCCAGCGCGACCGGCCGGGCGAACATGATCGAAACGACTTCCATCAGCCCGATGAAAAGGAACAGCAGCGCGATCAAGGGATACACCCATTTATTGACCTGCATTTTCACGCCGAAAACGTGCTTGGCGAATCCCATCACGCCATTGTAGCGAATCGCCCAAAAAAGGCACATCACCAGAAAAATCGCGGTCATCGCCACCGTCAGGTTCGCGTCAGAAGTCGGCGGGCGGAACAGCGGACGGCTCACGTCTTTGAGAGCAAAAGGCATCACGCTGTCCTTGTCGGGCGTGCCGAAGCCGATGCTGCCGACGCCCGGAATCAAATCCACATAATTGCACAGGACGATGAAAATCAAAAACGTCGTCGCAAACGGAAAAACCCAGCGCGTGACTTTCGGATCCAAAACATCGGCCATGAAACTCTCCCAGCTTTCGCAAATCATTTCCATCAAGTTTTGCATCCCCGACGGAACTTCCTTGATGTTTTTCCAAGTCGTAATTCGCACGACGAGCAAAATGACCGCCGCAACAATCCAAGAGCAGACAATCGAATTTGAAATCGGAAGCGAGACTTGCTTCGGCCACCACCCCGCAAAAATCGAAGGCACGCCTTCCTCCAGAGACGGCCCGATATAAAAAAGCGCGGGCGGTTTTTCAGTGGGAAGCACATCCTCTTTCGCCGGTTCAGCGGTTTGCGCCGCCGCAGTTAAATCTGCCGGATTTGAAACCACAGGCGAGCTGCCCGCGCTTGTCTGCGAAGACGGTTGCGCGTTGACATTCGCGAGGAAAATCGCGGCGAAAAAAGCGCAGACAAAAAAGATTTTGCTGATTGACTTCACTGTAAAAAATTACTTCAGACGACACCGATTGCTCAATGAACCAAACCAATTGTGGGTTTGAGAATTTAAAGAGTGCCTCATCGTGAAAAATTTCACAAGCACTTTTTTGGGGTCATGGTGCACTAGGGGGTTGATATTGGCACTAGTCAAAGGGTAGATTAAGGTTGGTTGCAATCCCCTAATCCCACTCACGGCGCAATGATTCCGGCATTTCGCCAAGTTCCCGCAATTTCCGCAAACTCAAAGCGTCGTGACGCTTGGCCAACCGTTCGCCTTTTTCGTCCAGCATCAGCGCACAATGAAAAAAGTTCGGCGACGTCAAACCGAGCGCGCGATAAAGCAAAAATTGCCGCGCGGTGCTGACGAGCAAATCCGCGCCGCGCACGACTTCAGTGATTTGCATCGCCGCGTCGTCCACGATGCAGGCGAGTTGATACGCCGGAACATCGTCGTGCCGCCAGACGACAAAATCGCCGAAATCTTTTCCGGCAATAAATTTTTGTTCGCCAAAATTCCCGTCCGTGAAGGAAATCATCTCGCCGTCGGAAACGCGGAAGCGCCAACTGAATTTTGCAGATGGGAGATTGGAACTGGCAGATGGAAATTTTGTTTTGCAAGTGCCGGGATAAATTGGTTCGTCATCGTCATTCGCGTGCGGCGCGCTTGTAGCAGACCGAATATCTTTGCGCGAACAGACGCAGGGATAAATGAAGTTGCCCGCGCGAAGCTTTTCCAGTGCGGCGCGGTAAAAATTCATCCGTTCGCTTTGATTGTAAGGCGCGAATGGGCCGCCAACGTCCGGCCCTTCACTCCATTCAAAGCCGAACCAGCGCAAGTCTTCGAGCATGGCATCTACAAATCCCATTTTGAAGCGCGTGGAATCCAAATCTTCGTTCCGTAAAATCAGAACACCGTCGTTCGCGCGGGTGCGTTCCTGCGCGGTCCAAAATGTCCGCGCATGACCAAGATGCAGATAGCCCGTCGGTGATGGTGCAATTCTGCCACGATACATTTTTTCAGAATGGCTCATTTGGATTTGCCGCCAGCCACGCGGGCAAGCCGGGCAACGACACGGATAAAACTTTTTGGACTTTTGAAATGTCGAGCGACGTGTCCAGCGCACGCGGTAGGCCGGGAAAATCCTTTGCTGAGTTGGCCTCAATTTTTGTTTTAATTTCCGGCCATCGCCTAACCAGTAATTGACCAATTTGCCAGCGCGACAGTTTTTTCGCGCCGGCAACGTGAAAAATCCCGGTGCAATTTTTCTCCACCAATTCCCAAACTGCCCGGGCCGTTTCGACTGCCGGAATCGGCGAACGAAACTCATCCGTGAACAATTTCATTCCATCGGATTTTTGCAACGACAGTCGCAATTGCTCATTAAAGCCGCGGTTACCTGCACGAGAAAGGCCACCGTTAAGCGACGTGCGCACAACAAGGTTGCGCGAATTTTTTAGAACAATTTCCTCGGCGGCAACTTTTGTTTCACCGTAAAAATGCAATGGATTGGGCGCGACCGTTTCGACGTAATTTCCCTTGCGTCCGTCGAAAATCAAATCGGTTGAGAAAAAAATGAACTGCGCTTCCGAGGCCAATTCCGCTAGCAATCCTGTAACTTCTACGTTTAGTTTTTGTGCCAGTTTTGGATTTTTCTGCACTTCGGTGATGGTGCTGACGGCGGCACAATGAATGACGAGTTGCGGTTTGTCTTTTTCAAATTCGCGGCAGACGGCGGCGGAATCGAGCAAGTCCAATTGTGCGCGATTCAATGCGCGCACGCGCCAGCGCGAGGCAAGTTTTGGCGCAGTTTGAACCAAATAATTTCCGATTAGTCCGTCTGCGCCAGTAATCCAGGCCAATTTCATTTCTGTGGAAATGCTGCAGCTGGATTATTCGTTAATTGGGGCAAACGACCGACCCACAGGCTGCTGGCCGCGTAATGCCATTCCAATTCAGGAATGTTTGGCAGATTACCACTGTTACCCCGGATGATCATGCGATCTTGCGGGCGCATTTTTTTCACCCACGGTTCGTAGGCACGCACGTCGCCGTAATTCCACTCAATTTTGCGAAGCACTTCGAGGTCTTCAGGCTGCATGAAGCCGGATTCAAAGCCGAGAATGTAGCGCCAGTCTGCCGTCGGATTTTTGAAAAACGTTTGAAAAAAAATGTCCATGTCAGAATTGTAAATAATGCCGCCGGGTTTGGGCAGCCAGCCCGCAAGGTCGGGATTATCCGGTGTGAGATAATCGGTCGTGAGATTGGCCGTCCAGCGGCTTTCGCGGTCACTGGTAAACCCGAGAAAAACTCCGCCGGCAATTCCCAATGTGACAAGCAAACGCTTGACCGAGTCAAACGTGAGATGACGCTCGAAATGCTCTTGCAATTCCAGCGCGACCCAGACGATGAACGCCGGCGTTCCAAAATCCCACCAAAACCGGCGCATTTTTAATCCGAGCAGCCAGCCCAAAACCATCATGATGAAAACCGGATTGAGCAGCACGCGGGGATTCCAGCCGAGAAAGATTTTTCGGCACAAAAGCAACGAGATAACCGCCAGCACGGCGGCGGTGTC
>JBEKZT010000032.1:0-18271 GCA_049509595.1 Verrucomicrobiota bacterium | reverse complement strand
CACGTCGCCGTTTCAGCCGTTCGTGACGAGCATCAACATGGGTGGCACGAATGATTGCATTGCCTACATCAACAAACTCGCTTATATCGGCACAAATTATTCGCCGGGCAAACTCATTATTAGTGCAAGTGCTGGCGGATACGGAAATACGAACTACTATTTCGATAATGTTAGAGACACCAGCTATTACAGTTATGGCTGGATAGTGTCAAATGCGACCAATGGTGTTATTGAAAATGCCACTCCCCCTTATTCTATAACCTACACCGACATCGGACAAGGCGACATTACAAATGCGACGAACATCGCAGGTTATATGTCTTGGGGTGTTCACAGCGATGTTCTGAATGCAGGTTATCCAACAAATAGAAGTGTAATTTTTACCGGCCAATCCACTTGGTATCTCATTGGGACGTGTGAGTCTTTCAACGGACAAATCGTCCAAAATTATCCTCAAGGTAATTTCATACAATGGTTTTCAAGCAACGCATTCGGTGGAACGAATTATTCCAACACGCCAATTGGCGCGGTGACGCACGTCGAAGAACCAGACGTCACGGGCATCGAAAATTCACAAGTCTATTTTGGTATGTGGGCTGCGGGAAAGAATTTCGGAATCTGTGCTTGGAATTCCAGGCAAACGGGATATTTCCAAGCTGTCGGCGATCCATTCATAACAAGGTAAATAATATGAAAATTCATAAATCATTATTCCCATTATTGAGCGTTTTCTTGGCTACGTCTTCAATATACGCGCAAGGAAATTTTCAAAATTTAGACTTTGAATCGGCAACGATAGTTCCCGTTTCAGGCGACCCATATGGTCGTGTAGAATTTGCTCCAGCTTTTCCGGGCTGGACGGGCTATACAGGCATAAACGAAGAAACACTGGCTTTGTATAACAATATATTTCTAGACTCTTCTGGAATAGGCATCTTCGACGCTAATAGCTCGTCTGGCCTAATTCAGGGAAATTTTACTGCGATGCTCGAAGCTGGATTAGGATTAGGCACGGGACAGTCGGCCAATACAACTCTTTCACAAACGGGCACAATTCCATCCAACACCCAATCTTTGCTTTTTGACGCGACATCTGGCGTTGATGCGAATACTTTTGCCGTATCGCTAAATGGGCAAACACTTTCATTGATTCCATTGTCGAGTTCTTCCAACTACACGTTATATGGTGCGAACATAAGTGCTTGGGCTGATCAAACAGCAACGCTTGCCTTTACGGTTTTCGCGCAACAACCTTACGACAACAACATCCATATCGTTTATTTAGATGACATCCAATTTTCTACTTCATCTGTTCCCGAACCAAGCGAGTTTGCTTTGACTGCTTTGGGAGCATTGCTGCTCGCCTTCCGTCGGTGGGGAAAATGAAACTGGCATTGCTGCAAAATGGAATGGTGGTGCAATGGGGGGCAGGCGAACAATCATGCCCAGACCAATGTACCCGCCAATTTGACGAATGGGGATAATTAAAATGCTTTTCAATTCAACTGCGGCGGGCGCGGCGCAAATGCTTTGAAGGAAAAATTATCCGAAGTCGTGCTGCCGCTGTAGACGGTGAAATAAAAATATTTGGAGACCTGGTCGAAATCCGGCAGAAGCGAGAAATCCATCCACTCGCGAATGCTCTTTTCCGGCGAGGCAAAGGGCAGGCCGAACAACTCGTTAAGGCCGCGGGATTGCGGACTGTCGGCAGGTTCATTTTTCAAAGCGGTAAACAGCGCGCGCACGATTTCACGTTGATTTTGATATCCAAACAAACCGCTGCCCGCGCCGCCGACGTGTTGCGCCGCCTCAGCCAGCCCGTCGGTTTCGCTCAGCGGCCTGGCATGGTTTTCCGCGCCGCGCAAAAATTCTTCCAGCATCGAAACGTCCGAAGTAATAGCGACGTAGCCGTTGGCGCTTGACCAGTAAATCGAACGTTGAACGGGTGCGGGCGCCGTTTCACCCGCTCGCGCGGTGGGCAAAGCGGTCGAATAAATTTTTCTGCCAAGGAAGTCGCGCATCTGCGGCGGATTTCCTTGTGAAGCAAGTTCCAAAACGTTTTTCATGGCGACCACGACCTGATCGGGGTTGGCCGTGGCGAAAAGAAAAAGCGATGGCGAATTGAAATTGGCCGGTGTATTTCCGACCGGTGCCTTTTGATAGCTGATAAAATCGTCGCCCAGATTGCCGATGAAATTCTTGCGAATGTCAAAGTTCGGGTCTTGCTGTTGCGCGGTTGCGTTGGCGATGTCGAGCACGGAATTCAAACTGCTGAGCGCAGAGGGTGAAATGTCGCCGAGCATTTCTTCGAGGGCGGCCCATGATTTCCGGCCGTCAACGCGCCAGCGGGAGAATTTCACGACGTCTGCGGGCACGAACGCCGGCGGATTTGCATCTTTTTGAGACATGGTCATCATTTTGAAAATTCCCTCCCGGCTCGATTCGGGCGCGGCGAGGGAAAAATTCACCAGCGCGCCATCATGGGTTTCGCGATAACTGAAAGTGGCCGACTTCAGACCCGTCAGGCCGGACGCGGCCAAAACCTTGTCCCACGGAATTTGCGGCATTATACTTGGCGCATCGGGATTTGGCTCGGCCGGCGGAATGCTGGCGAGCACGTTGAAAAAGGTTTTGGCATTGAACCAGCCGTAATACAGCGGCGAATCATGAAATTGCGCGAGCGAATCGGCGGCGAAAATCGCACTGTCGCTCAATGGCGGATTTGAGCCGCCCGTCAACCGCGCGACGACCGGTTCGACGCTTTTGGTCGAATCGCCGACGATTAGCAAAGATTCAAACTGGCCGATTACGAGTTCGCCCGGTGGCGCAGGTTTGTTTTCCCTGCCGAGTTCCTGAACGGTCTGGCGTCTGGGGAAAAAATTGGCAATCGTTTGCGGAACGTCATTGCTCGAAAGTGTAACAACTGAAAAATCAATGCCGCGAATCGTTTCCGTGCGGATTGGCTTGCCTGCGTCCGTCCATTTCTGGCGGAGTTCGGCGAGATTCGTTGCGAGCAAATCGCTTTTGTCCATGGCATCAAGGAGCAAAATGACGCCGGGCTTTTGGTCACCGTTGCCGCTCCAGCCGTTTTGTGTGACGGCGAAAGTCAACTGGCCTTGCGGCAAATCCGCAAAGTCGCTCAACTTCACGCCTAAATCGCGTTCGAGCGGCGTGACAAATTCTTCATTCCATTTCGACATGAATTTGTCATGAAACGGCTTCATCGCCGGATCGTTCCAGAAAAGCCATTGCGGCGATTGCCGGGCGGCAGTCCGCAGCGTCGCGAAATCAGGCACGGTGACCACCAGCAACGTGTCCGACGGCAGCAGATTTTCGGCGGGCGGAATCGCGGCGCGCAGGCAAGCTGCAATTGAAAAAAAAGCGGCACAAAAGGACAGACGCAGAAATTTTATGTTCATAACAATCAAAATGGCGGCGCGATAAAAAGTTGAGTAGGCGAACGCGTCGCGGTGGTCGAGGAAGTTTTTCACCAGTTCGACCGGAATCGCAAAACCCAAGCCTTCGCCGAAAGTGATTTTCATGTTCGTTACGCCGACGACTTCGCCGGCGAGATTGAACAGCGGCCCGCCGCTGTTGCCGGGATTGATCTGCGCGGTGGTCTGCAGATAAAGCTCGCCTTCGAGTTCGCGCGTCGTGGTGCTGATGATGCCTTCGGTCACGGTGCGCTCAAGTCCGAGCGGACTGCCGATCGCGAAAACAGAGTCGCCGTCCGAAAGCAAATCCGAATTGCCGAGGGTGATGTATTTGAATTTCGGCGCGTTCTTGTCCTCGATGTGCAGCAGCGCGAGATCGTGAAATTTGTTGATGGCGATGATGCGAACCTGTTTGTAAGTTTCGCGGTCAAGCTGGCCGTCGGTCTGATGATAAACTTCCACGGAAATTTCCGTCTCGCCTTCGATGACGTGGAAATTCGTGATGAGATAACCGTCCGCATTGATGAAAAATCCCGAACCCAGACCCTCCGGCGTTTCCACTTGCACGACCGCCTCGCCGATTTGGTTGACGAGATCGCGGACATCACGTTGAGTGCCCATGCGGGTGTTGGCGTAATAAAATTCCGGCGACGCGGGAAGCGGCGCAACTGCCGCTGACGCAGTCGCGGCGGCCTTGGAAATTTTGAGAATGGCATTGCGCGGCACGATGAGCACGGTGTAGCCGACATCCACGACGACGGAATCGTTTTTTTCCACGAGAATTTTTCCCGTGATGGCGGATTGGTCTTTTAATTGAACCACGTCCGCAGACGCCAGGCTCGCCGCGCAGAGAATCAGGACCAGCAATGCAAACTGTTTCTTCAACGACATTAAACGAACAGCAATCCAATTGCAGCCAAAATGATCAATCCTGCCGACAACTGATGGTCTTGCTTGAAAAAGTAGTAAATTGCGCTGCCGATAAAAATTGCGCCAAAACCGCAGACGAAAAGACGGCAAAATAAAATCCAGCCTTTCCATGATTTCTTTGTTGAATTTGGCTCTCGCATAAA
The DNA here is from genome assembly GCA_049509595.1 of Verrucomicrobiota bacterium. Lineage (GTDB taxonomy): Bacteria > Verrucomicrobiota > Verrucomicrobiia > Limisphaerales > UBA11358 > UBA11358. Next base: position 13,764 of record JBEKZT010000032.1, on the reverse strand, counting down.
TCTCACCGATTTAGTTCTTCTTACGACTTGAACCCTAAACCTTCATTTCCACGTTGTCCACGCTGAAAAATAGCAGTTGCCACCTAGCATTTTTCTGTTATTTTCAGCGTTCCTTTCGCCAAACTGGCAGAGGGAAAACGGCCTTAAAAATTTCGCGTCCGTGTGGATGCGAAGGCTACAATAACATCAAAATCAATCCCGTGTTCCGCGGGATGCTTTGAATGAGTGGGACAGGCTTCCAGCCTGTCAAAGCAAACAGGCAAGATGCCTGTTCCACTTTCAAAGTTTTAACCAAAGGAAATATGTTAAGCATCGGCGTAAAAGAATTGTTGGAATCAGGCGTCCATTTCGGACATCAGACGAAGCGTTGGAATCCCAAGATGAAACCGTTCATCTTCGACGCGCGCAACGGCATCCACATCATTGACCTCTCGAAAACCCTCACGCAGCTTGAAGCCGCGTGCGATTTTCTTTCGACAGCCGTTCGCAAGGGCGGAAAAATTTTATTTGTCGGCACCAAAAAACAGGCGCAGCAGTGTGTCAAGGAAACGGCCAAGGAATGCGGCCAGTTTTATGTCACCGAACGCTGGCTCGGCGGCACGATGACGAATTACGCCACCATCAAGACTTCCATCAAACGGCTCAAGGAAATCGAAAAAATGGACGCGGACGGTTCGATTAACAATTACGTCAAACAGGAACAGGCGATGATTCACCGCGAACTCGCGCGCCTGAACAAATATTTCGACGGCATCCGCGCGATGGACAAGCATCCCGCCGCGCTGTTTGTCGTGGACATCAAGCGCGAACACAACGCCGTGGCCGAGGCGCGCAAGTTGAGAATTCCCATCGTCGCGCTCGTGGACACGAATTCCGATCCCGACCTCGTGGATTATCCGATTGCGGCGAACGACGACGCGATTCGTTCCGTGCGCATGCTCATGGCGACGATTGGCCAGGTCATCACGCAGGCGCAGGCGGAATTTGAATCCAAGCGCGCGCGGAAGCCGGATGCGCAGGAAGCGGTGCCGGTGGCCGAAGAAAAATTTGAATCGGCACAGGCGGTTGAAATCGCCGCCGGCGACGATCCTTCAACACCGGAAAGTTCACCGGCGTAAATTTGTTCAACTGGATTTACTTCCGTTGTAACGATTCACGATTCAACAATTCAACGATTTAACTTTTAAGATTATGGCTGAAATAAATGCTGCAAACGTTGGCAAGCTTCGCGAAATGACTGGCGCGGGCATGATGGATTGCAAAAAGGCTTTGACCGAGGCGAACGGCGAAATCGAAAAGGCCGTGGACATTCTCCGCAAAAAAGGCGCGGCGACGGCGTCCGTGAAAGCGACGCGCGAGGCGAAGGACGGCGCGATTGCGCAATACATCGCGCCCGGCGGCAAACTCGGCGTGCTCGTGGAAGTCAACAGCGAGACGGACTTCGTCGCGCGTAATGAAATTTTCCGTGCGTTTTCCGACGACGTGGCGAAACGCTACGCGACCGAGTCGAATCCCGATTTGGAAGCTGAACGTCAGGCAATCGTCGCCAAAATCCGCGAGAACATCAAAATTGCACGGCACGCGAAAATGGAAGTCAACGGCAATGGAATGATTGCCGCCTACATCCACACCGGTGCGAAAGTCGGCGTGCTCGTCGAAGTCGGCGCGGGCAAGCCGGAGACGACGGGCAAGGAAGAATTCAAGCAGCTTGTGCGCGACATCACATTGCAGATCGCGGCGGGACATCCGCACGCGGTTTCGCGCGAGCAGGTCGCGCCCGAAGTCATTGCGAAGGAACGCGAGATCGCCGCGCAATCCGACCGCCTCAAAGGCAAGCCGGCGCAGGCGTTGGAAAAAATTCTCGCGGGCGTGCTGGACAAATTTTTCCAGACCTATTGCCTCGTGGATCAGGGCTTCGTGAAGCGCAATTCCGAGGTCAGCGTGAAGGAACACGTCGCGCAGATCGGCAAGCAGCTCGGCGATGAAATCACGATCCGCCGGTTCGTGCGGTTTCAAGTCGGCGAAAGCGCGTAAAATTCTTCAAACAAAATTGCCAAGGCGTCCAGCAATGGACGCCTTTTTTGTTTGCGCGTGGGAACTTGACGGTTTTGTGGCAATGAAGCATTTTTGTATCTGAAAATGGAATTTGAGTTTGACGCCGAAAAGAGCAACGCCAACCTTGAAAAGCATGGAATTGATTTTGTGGCTGCGCAGAAATTATGGCAGGATGTTGGCCGCTTGGAAGCGCCGGCACGGAGCGAAATTGAAAAGCGCCAAATACTGATTGCCAAACACGGCGGAAAGTTATGGGCCGCGATTTTTACCATGCGCGGTAAAAACATTCGGATAATCAGCGTGCGCCGCGCCAGAAAAATTGAGGAAAAACTATATGACTAAACGACGCAAGACGACAGCCAAGAACCTCGAAGCGCGTTTTGACGCAGGCGAGGATGTCTCGGATTATTTTGACTTCAGCAAGGCGACACGTCCCGGACAGGACAAAGAGCGCGTGAACGTGGACATGCCGCACTGGATGATTTTGAAGATTGACCGGATTGCCGGGCGCAAAGGCCTCGCGCGACAGGCGCAAATCAAAGAATGGCTGGCGGACAAACTCAAGGAAGAGGAAAAAGCCGCCGCCTGAAATGATTCCGGCGAAAGCGCGTAAAATTCTTCAAACAAAATTGCAAAGGCGTCCAGCGATGGACGCCTTTTTTGTTTAGAGAAATTCTCCTGTTGGCTTCATAATCAAAGTCTTTGTCAGTGGCATAAAGGCTCGCCAGCCACCACTGTCAATTGATCCAACGATGCGCAAATTTTCATGAGCGCCAGAATCGTAGAAAATATTGAACTCGATTTGATATTGCACGCCAGATGGAGATTGCACCGTGATATGCTTTGGATGACTTATCAAATCAGCTAGTTGTGCATAAGGCTTGCGAACAAACTCCGAGAGTTGCTCGTCAAGAATTGATTGTGCTTCAACCTTATCCATTTTAGATATGAGTATTTCAAACGCTAAACATTCATTTTTCATTTGTCGAGACGCTTTGATTTGACGATTCGGCGCGCGGCTGTTAAACATTTTGCGATGCTCCGCGCGCTTCAACGTTTATGACCACGGCCAAAAAACCGAAATTTTCCCGCATCCTGCTCAAGTTGAGCGGCGAGTCGCTCGGCGATGCGAACGGCGTCGGCATTTCGCCCGAGGCGGTGCAGCACATGGCCGGGCAGATCCGCGAGGTGCGCGAACTGGGCGTGCAGGTGGTCGTGGTCGTGGGCGGCGGAAATATTTTTCGCGGCTTGAGCGGCAGCGAGCGCGGCATCGAGCGCGCGACGGGCGATTATATGGGGATGCTCGCGACGGTCATCAACGCGCTCGCGCTTCAGGACGCGTTGGAAAAACTCGGCTCGCCCACGCGTGTGCAAAGCGCCATCGTGATGTCGCAGATCGCCGAGCCGTTCATCCGGCGTCGCGCGGTGCGGCATCTGGAAAAAGGGCGCGTGGTGATTTTCGGCGGCGGCACGGGCAATCCCTATTTTTCCACGGACACGGCGGCGGCGCTGCGCGCGAACGAAATCGGCGCGGAAGTCATCTTGAAGGCGACGAAGGTGGACGGCATTTACGACAGCGACCCGAAGAAAAATCCGAAGGCGAAACGGTTCGCGGAAATTTCCTATCTCGACGCGCTGCAACGGCAGTTGAAGGTGATGGATTCGACGGCGTTCTCGTTGTGCATGGATAATAAAATGCCGATCATCGTTTTTGATTTCTTCAAGGAGCACAATCTCAAGCGGGTCGTGCTGGGCGAAAAAGTCGGGACGCTGGTCAGTTAGTCGCGAAAATTTCATGCCCGAACTTCCCGAAGTCGAGGTTCTCGCGCGACATTTGCGTCCGTTGCTGCGCGGCAAAATAATTCGCAACGTGAACGTGCGGCGCAAAAAAGTTTTGAAACCGACTTCGCTGCGGAAATTCCGACGCACTTTGCTCGGCGCAAAATTTACGGATTTATCGCGGCGTGGAAAATATCTGTTGTTTCAACTTCGTTCCAAAAATTCCGACAAGCATGTTACATTACTCGGCCATCTCGGCATGACGGGGCGGATGTTTCTGGCGTCAAAAGGCGAACCGCTCCCAAAACACGCGGCGGTCATTTTCGATTTGGGTCGTGAGAATTTTGTTTACGAAGACACGCGATATTTTGGCCGGCTGACTCTGGATGTGTCGGCGGTTGAAAAGCTTGGCTCGGAGCCGTTGAGTAAAGATTTTCAACTGGTAAATTTTGCGCGATCGTTGAAGCGTTCGCACCAAGCCGTCAAAATCAAATTGCTCGACCAAAGTCTGGTCTCAGGAATCGGTAACATTTACGCGAGTGAAGCACTGTTTTGCGCGCACATTTCACCGAAGTTGGCGGCTAATCGGTTGAGTTTCAGCCAAGTCAAAAAACTATGGCGCGCAATCCGTAAAGTTCTAACGGAGGCGATTGATTGCGGCAGCACGGTGCCGTTGAATTTTCACGCCGGCGAAACGGACGGGGTTTTTTATTTCGGCCGCGCGCCCGGCACGCCGGATTATTACGAGGAACGGTTGCGCGTTTATGACCGCGCGGGAAGACCTTGCGTGAATTGTCATCGCCCTGTCAAACGCATCGTTCAGGCCGCGCGCAGCACGTTTTATTGCGCGCATTGTCAATTGGCAGAATGAATCCGTTTGACGCTATGGGCGTCAGTTTGTAGATTACGCGCCCGTTTGATTCCAGAGTAGCTCAATGGTAGAGCACGCGGCTGTTAACCGTGTGGTTGTAGGTTCGAGTCCTACCTCTGGAGCCAATCCTTGCCATAGAAAAATGGTAGAAACCAAAGGAGAACGCGCTTCGTTCCTTTCAAAAGAGGTTCGCCGAATAGCTTTTTCCGAAATTACCAAGAATGACTTGCCAGAATTATACAATGCTCTTAATAAGCTTTTTTGGGGAAGGCGAAATTGCAAGTTGTGGGTTCATGTGGGACGATTTAATGGCTGGTTTAATAATGAGAAGGAACTTGCTAAATTTTTAGACGGTTTTGCCGTTGCGATGTTGTTTCTCGACGATGATTTTTTGAATGCGTGCGGCGATGCTCGTGCTGGCCACCCGCAACTTTGATGAATAATTATTCAAATTAAGGCACTGCCCTTTTTTATTCTCTACTTAATAATTCTAAATGAATTTAATATCAAATCAGAGTTTGAATTGATTTGAAGTCCGCTGCGACTTTGACAGAATCAAACTTAAGGAATTTTTCCCTGATGAATTTCCCCATTTCATTCCGGCCAAAACTGTTTGACACGGTGAAAGATTATTCGGCACAAAAGTTTTATGCCGACGCAATAGCGGGATTCACGGTCGGCATTGTTGCGTTGCCGCTTTCAATGGCACTAGCGATTGCATCCGGCTTGAAACCGGAAATAGGAATTTTCACGGCGATAATCGGCGGACTTTTGGTTTCCGCCCTCGGCGGTTCACGCGTGCAAATCGGCGGGCCAGCGGGCGCGTTCGTGCCGCTGCTGGCACCAATTGTAATGAAGCATGGGCCGGAAGCACTCGTTGTCTGTGCAATGATGGCGGGCGTTATTTTGATTGTGTTGGGCGTGAGCAAACTCGGCTCGCTCGTCAAATTCATTCCGTATCCCGTCGTCACTGGATTCACGAGCGGCATTGCAATCATCATCATGAGCACGCAAATCCGCGATTTTTTCGGACTGCAAAATAAATTGCCGCCGGACTTCATTGGTAAACTGCGCGCGCTTGGGGGAAATTTTCAACCGAATTGGACGACGGTCGTTCTCGCAACGTTGGCATCATTGGCAGTCTGGTTTTGGCCAAAAAAAATTGGCCGTCATGTTCCCGGCTCAGTTGTGATTGTCATTCTCGCGGCAGCAGCGTCCGTCTTTTTTCACTTCAACGAAAAATTTGGAATTCAAACGCTTGGCACGGCGTTCGGTGAAATGCCGAGAAGTTTACCGATGCCGCATTGGCCGTTGCTGCCGTTCGATGAGTGGCGTGCGTTGCTGCCAGCGGCAATGACGATTGCGGTTTTGGGGGCGATTGAATCTCTGCTCTCAGCTGTAGTCTCCGACGGCATGATTGACGACCGGCATGACTCAAATCAGGAATTGATGGGACAGGGAATCGCAAACGTGACAATGGGAATTTTTGGCGGAATGCCAACGACGGGCGTCATTGCGCGCACGGCGACGAATGTGCGTTGCGGCGCACAAACGCCGGTGGCGGGAATAATTCATTCGCTAACACTGCTGGTGATTTTGCTCGTGGCCGCGCCATTGGCAAAAGACATTCCGCTCGCGGCGTTGAGCGCGGTGTTGGTGGTTGTGTCGTTGCGTATGGGCGAATGGCATCAATTTGCGCGGCTGGCGAAATGGCCGAAGAGCGACGTGATGGTTTTTTTGTGCGCGTTCGGTTTAACGGTTGTTGTGGATTTGCCGACGGCGGTCGGTTCATCCTTGGTTTTGGCTTCGGTATTGCTCGTAAAACGACTTTCGGAAGCGACACAAGTGAATGATGAAGTAACGCAGGCGAGTTCGCCAGGTCAAACCGTCGTGGACAAAAAAATTCCCGACGGCGTGATGGTATTCCGCATTTTTGGCGCGTTTTTTTTTGGTGCGGCGGACAAATTGGAATCGGCGTTACGGCGCGCGGGTCAATTGCCGGAAGTCTTGATTTTGCGGATGCGCGATGTATTGGACTTGGACGCAACCGGCTTGGATGCGCTGGAAGATTTGATGGAGAAATTGAGGATAGACAAAAAGGCACTGATTTTGTGCGGGCCACATTCGCAGCCGCTGTTCGCGCTGACGCGAGCGGGTTTCATCGACCGGCTCGGCATGGATAATATATGTGGTGACATTGACTCTTCGCTCGAACGCGCGCGGAAAATTCTGGCGAAGAAATATGAGAAATAGACTTAAGGATGCAACTTTTTCCGCACGTAAAGATAGCGCCTCCGTTCCCGAAGGCGGCTTTTAGTTTTTAATTTAGCCTTATGGATGCAGTGTCACTAAACGACGTTCCAAATTTACTCCCAAGATTATCACAGCCGTCTCGAATCATTCGTTGACTTCATCGGCAGTAACGAAGGGTGTTTCAGGGATTGTTTTTGGAAAGTAACAACGTTTGCTTTTCAAAACGAGCGTTCTTGAATGATCGCAAACTCTACTTTAGGGTGAGGGCTGCTACAACGTAATAGCGAAATCAAAGCCCAAAGCCGCACTCAGGTGTCCAAGACCAACAGATGGGACCGGCGGTCTTGCTTGGGGCGACCAAGGCACCCACAAAACCAGAAGCCGGTACTAGATTGTGCAAATGCCAATCAGTGATTTGCCCCAAGTGCTTTGGAAGATTGAGTAATTTTACTGATTCATCGGCTAGAAAGGACACTTCAACTTGGTCGAGTAAATGGACGATGCCTTCTCCAGTCGCTTTAAGGAATGCTTCTTTTCGTGTCCAAAGTTTAAAGAACGCGAGAGGTTTCGCATTTTTCGGCAACTTTTGAAAAGATGAGATTTCCCGTTGCGAGAAAAAGCGGTTGACTAGGCTGTCTGCGTCATCAAGTGGTCGAATATTCTCCACATCGACGCCGACTGCGCCAACCTGTGAAATGGCTAGAAGTCCGAGATTCTCAGAATGGGATAAGCTGAAATGCAGTCCAGCAGCAGCAAAAACACCGCCGAGCGTTGGCTTTCCATGGTTGCCGTAAATGAATTCCAATTTGGCTGGATTGGCGCTTAGATAATAACCCAGAATCACACGCATAAAACCGCGCCCAGCGATAAAGAGGTTTCGATCACGTACGAAACGGAAACGCGCGGCACGATCCAACTCGGCTGATACGAGAATCGCCGCCAGCGTTTTGATCGTGTTGACAGTAAGATCCAACGAAGCACACCAAACATGGACATTGGGGAAGAGAGAATGATCATTATGCCAGTTCAGCGACCAGTTGGAAGAAGGTTGGGGCCAGTTGATTTGCTCAGAAGGCATGTTTATTTCCATCGTAGAATCTAGCTACTCATTCTGCAGAAACACTATCAAAAGATCAGTCATCTTTAGCAAATAGTTGAGCGTGGTCACGGTCTAATCACTATGTGAAAGGGATAACCCCTGGGGAATTGATCTGTTTCAACCGAAGCTTTTCCAAGCTGCTTCTGAAGCATTTAGCCAGTTCTGGCAAGCGCGGTTCATCTAGGACAGTTACATGGTCGCCCGGTACATCCATAACTTCAACCCCGCCGCCAAACCATCTGCTGGCACCCAAGCTGTCATCCAGTTGCCTATAAGCCTTAGACAACCAGTCATCTTGTGACACAAACAGCATTCCGCGATTCGCCAATACTTGCGGACGATAACCATAAATAACGTGGTTATAAATCCGCTCGATAATTGCCCAAGGGACATGCGCGTTGAAATCGCCATGGATTGCCAGATTGAGTCTTGAAGCCAGCTTATCCTTTTCTAGGTTGATCCTTCTCAGGCTCTTTCGCCAAAGATAAGGCGAACCTTGCTGTAGCAGCTTCCAAACGTGCGCCCGAAACCACGCCTTTTTCTGCCACCAGAAAGTCGGCTCTATCATCCAAGTATCCAGCATCAAGACCGCTTCGACTTGTTTGCCAGCACGCTGCAACTGATGAGCCACTTCAAACGCCAACAATCCACCAAAACAGTGTCCAACCAGTAGCAAGGAGCCGTTCGTTTGATGACTCTTTATCAGAGCCGCGTGTTCGGCGGCCAAATCCTCCATTCGTGGCAACGCGGAGAATTGCTTGTTCGCCGACGCTTTCAGTGCCGGTTCAGGCAATGGCACTAAAGACGCATATGATGGAAAGTCTTCACTCATCGAGTGGGCCAGCTTGAACAAACCCAAACTGCCTTCGTCAATCAAGAAAAACAGTTCCGGGCCTGAATTTCCAGCATGTAATTGCATCAACTCTGGTTTTCGTTCTTTCTTACGTTGAGCTGGCAGGCTCTTCACCAGATCTTCAATAGTTGGATTTTGAAATAATGACCGCACTGGCAGATCAAGCTTTAGAACCAAGTTGATTTTGTGTAAAAGACGGATGGAGAGCAGTGAATGGCCGCCCAGATCGAAGAAATTGTCGCGGATGCCGACTTGTTTTAATCCTAGAACCTCACACCAGATTTTAGCCAGAGTCTCCTCAGTGGGAGTGCTTGGTGGAACAAACTGGCCGGCTGCAGACTCAAATTCAGGCATCGGTAATGCCTTTCGGTCCACCTTTCCATTCGGCGTCAAGGGGAACTGCTCCAAGGTGACGAATGCAGCAGGCATCATGTATTCCGGCAGTTTTGACTTGAGCAGGTTGCGCAATTCGGACGACTTTGGTGGTACTCCGTTTTTGCCAGTCATATAGGTCACCAACTGTTTGTCGCCGTGAACATCCGCACGTGCCACTACCACTGCCTTCCGAACCGATGGGTGGGTGGCCAACACTGATTCGATTTCACTCAACTCAATCCGAATCCCACGAATCTTAACCTGATGATCCAGCCGCCCCACGTATTCGATATTCCCATCGGCCAGATACCGGGCCATGTCCCCGGTTTTGTAAAGTCGTGACCCAGTCTCCATCTCGAACGGGTCTGAAATAAAACTCTCCGCCGTGAGCTCCGGCTGATTATGATAACCTCGCGCCAACCCAATTCCTCCAATGTGCAACTCGCCCGGCACACCAATCGGTGTTGGCTGGTGATGAAGGTCCAGAATGTGAATCCTGGTGTTGGCAATTGGTCGCCCAATCGTTGTCTTCCCGCCGCGCTGACGCAACGTGTATGTCGAATATGTCGTGGTCTCTGTCGGGCCATAAAGGTCATAGACCCGTTGGACGAAATAGTCCGTATATAACTTGTCCACCAGCGACTGTGCCAGAGGCTCGCCCGCCAGATTTACTGTGATCACCGACCGGGGAATTCCATTTGTGCGCGCCAGTTCTGCGATTGCCGAGGGTACCGTGTTGACGAGTCTTACTTCGCTGGCTGTCGGCAATGTGGGCAGCTCCAATACATTCTTCGCCAGAATCACTTTACCCCCATTCACCAACGTGACAAACAGTTCAAATACCGAAAGATCAAAACAAATCGAGGTTGAGAACATTACTCCCGCAAACTCTTCATCGGTGAAAACTCGCCGCGCCCATGTCGCAAAAGCCACGACACTGCGATGCTCAATTTGCACGCCCTTCGGTCGGCCGGTCGAGCCCGATGTGTAAATGATATAGGCAAGCTCCGTCGCCACCATTGGAACGATCGGTGGGTTGTCGCTTTCTTTCGCAATGTCCAGCCACTCACTGTCAAGGCAGATCACCCTCGCGGCATGTGGAGGCAGGCTGGTGAGCAGTCGTTTTTCCGTCAAAAGTACGCGCGCGCCTGCATCTTGCAGCATGAACGCCAGTCGGTCGTGTGGATATTCAGGATCCATGGGAACATAAGCGCCTCCTGCCTTGAGGATTCCCAAGAGTCCTACCACCATTTCAACCGAGCGGAACAAGCAAACACCCACGAGCACATTCGGCCCGACCCCTAAGGTTCGCAACCGATTGGCAAGCTGGTTTGCCCGCCGATCCAACTCTCTATAAGTCAATCGCCCGTTTTCATGCGTCAAGGCTATGGCGTTTGGTATTCGCTGGGTCTGTTCCGCCAACAAGGCGTGCAACGTCTTTTCCCGTGGATAGGCCGCTTCTGTTTTGTTCCATTCCACCAGAATCATCTGTCTTTCCTTTTTAGATATCAGCGGAAGGAAATCCACCGGGGTGCAGTCGTCCGTGACGATCGCTTCGATCAACGTCTCAAATGAAGTCAGCCACTGGACAATGGTCTCGTTGTCAAACAAGTCCGAGTTATACTCGCATTCTACTTCGAGACTGGTTTCCGTCTGAATCAGGTTGAAGAACAGATCAAAGTTGACGCGTCGCTTAGCATTATATGTGACCTGAAAGTCAAGCTGTTCAAAGCCAAAAACATCAAAGCCGGACTTGTCGATATTAAACATGGCCGAAATCAGCGGCGGACGACCCAAGACGCGAGGTAACTTGAGCTTTTGCACCAGCGTGCCATAGGTATACTTCTGATGATCGTATGCATCAAGAACCGTGTCCTTGACCGCGTGGGCGAATTTGGAAAACGACGTCTGACCTGAAAGTCGCACACGGATGGGAAGAAAATTCACACAGTGTCCCACCAGATCATCACAACCGTAAACAGCCTGACCGGCGGCGGGAACACCGATGACAATGTCGTCCTGGGAAGTCAGGCGGTGGAGAAACACGGCGTAAGCTCCAAACAGCGTTGCAAAGAGAGTGCCTCCCAGATGAGGGGTTGCCTTTTTAAGACGCGCAAATAACTCCGGATTCACAACCCGGCTCTCTCGATTGCCGGAATACGTTCGAATCGACGGCCTCGGCCGATCGGAAGGAAGATTCAACTCGGCATATCCGTCCGCAAATTGATCCAGCCAGAATTGCTCCGTGGCCATGTTTTCGGAGCCACCCTTCTCCCGGGCGCGATCCCGCGCGAAGTCCGCGAACGAGTTTGGTGGCGGCAGTAACGGGATGCGCCCGGCCACGATGGCATTGTAGATCCGACTTAGATCAAATATAAGAAGAGTGGATGACCATCCGTCGCAGATGACATGGTGCGCGGTCATGACAAGCCGGTGGTATTCTTCAGAGAATTTAAAGAGTTTCAGGCGCACCATCGGACCTCGCTCCAAGTCAAACGGGGTCGTCATTTCCCGATTGACAAATTCATCAAATTTTTTCATCCGTTCAGTTTCCGGCAGGCCGGATTCGTCAACCGCCGATAATATGTCAATTCGGCTTGGATGAAAGATCTGTGTTTGAAGATCGGCACTGAACGTGCTTCGTAGTGCTTGATGGCGGTCAAAAATTTGCTGGATTGATTTTTCAAGCGCAAGAACATTGAGCGGCCCTTTGAAATGAATGGTGCAGGATTGGTTGTAAACGCAATTGGCGGCATTATCCATGATGGAAGCTAGGAGTATTTCCTGTTGAGCATCCGTAACAGGCGCGGTATCGCAACGCGGGAATCCTAGCGCAGGATTGGAAATCCCATCAACCTGCACTGTATCGGATTCGGGCAGGAATCCGTCCGCCTGCATTTCGGTCACGCTGTCTTTGAAAGCTGCAATTAACCGGTCGAAATCGTCGTCCGAATGGGCCAAGGTAAAGTAGCAGGTGCGGTTCTCCCATGCGTGGATGCCTTTTTCCCGCAGATAATACCACAACAGGCTGATAAACTGAAGATCCGGAGCATATTCAATCATCGCATACGAGCTGAAATAGGATAGGCGGATTGGCATTTTGATCCTCTCAAAATGTTCGTTCAACGTCCGACAAAAGCGCGCGACACGTTCCGACAATTCCAGTTGTAACTTGGGACCCTGTTCTTTGAGATGGTTCAGTACTTGCCATGCTGCAGTTATGGCAAGCGGATGGCGGACGAAAGTACCGGCAAAAAATGTGACCCCGACCTCGGGAAACGAATCGTCCCCGTAGTTCCATGCGCCGCCGTCCAGCCCGTCCATGAACTTTCGTTTCCCGGCCAGAATGCCTATCGGTATGCCGCCGCCGAGAACCTTGCCATAGGTTGCCATATCTGCCTGCACCCCGAAGTAAGCCTGGGCACCACCTGGATGACAGCGGAAACCGGTAACCATTTCGTCAAAAATCAGCGCGGCACCCATTCGTTCGGTGATTGTCCGCAGCGAATGCATGAAAGCATGGGGTTGAAACCCTGGTTGGCGGCTTCGGACAGGCTCAATCAGGACGGCGGCGATTTCGCTGGCGTGGGCTTGAATGATTTCCAACGACTCCGGCTCTCCGTATTCGAGCACGAGCATATTCTCAACCAAATTGGCGGGAATCCCCGGTGCGGCAGGCTGGGCGCGATATTCACCGTTCTCCCAAGCGCCACGGACGAGCACTTCTTCAAACATTCCGTGATAATCCCCATTGAAAAAGACCACACGCTTCCGTCCGGTAACCATCCGGGCAAGTCGGATGGCGGCCATGACGGCCTCTGACCCGGTGTTGCAAAATGACACGCGTTCCATGCCGGTGAAGTCGCAGATAAGCCGGGCAACTTCGCCGGCCATCTGCGATTGCGGCCCGATCGCGATGCCAGACCGTAACTGATTCTGTAGGGCTTCAATCAACCAGTCCGGGGAATGGCCGAATAAATAGATGCCGAAGCCCATCGTGATGTCCACGTACTCGTTCCCGTCAATATCCCAGATTTTTGAGCCTTTGGAACGATCTGACACAATCGGATAGACCATTTCCTTCCAGTTGGACTTGAAACCAGAAACTGCGCGCGGATCAGCGAAATGCGGACGGTGCTCGGCTGTGTAACGCTTTGACCCGGCCGTTTTTTTTACATAGCGAGCGATCAATTCATCCAGTGCCTTCTGCTGCCGGATGCTAAGGCTACCTCGTTCTCCTTTTTCCAGAGGTTTATATGGACCGAATCGCTTTGTTCCCTGCGAGGTGTCAAAACCGCTACTGCCGGAAGAACGGGCGGGCTGCTTTACAACCTGCAACAAATCTGTCTGCGGAGTGGCGGATCGCCAGACAGCCGCTGGGATTTTGGCCTGAACCGCCCATTCCAGTGAGTGCTGATTTGCAGGCATCTGCTTGTCGAGGTATTCGGCCAGTGCGGAGACGGTCGAGAGTTCATCGAG
>JBEKZT010000031.1:0-13976 GCA_049509595.1 Verrucomicrobiota bacterium | reverse complement strand
ATCGCGCGTCAATTTACCGTCACCGTTTTTATCCAGCGTCAGCAATTCCGCCGGAGCATTGGCAATTTCTTGGGCATCAATCACGCCGTCATGGTTCACATCAAGCGCCATGATGACCGGTGAAGGTGGCGGACGATGGCGATGCATGGGCGGACTGTTTGAATCATCGCCATTTTGGCCGCCGGCATCTCTGTTGTCCGGCGCGGGCGATTGTCCGTCGCCCGGACCATTGGCATCCTGACTCCTGTCCGGTGGTGGCGGAGCAAATTCATCGCGCGTCAATTTGCCGTCGCCGTTTTTATCCAGCGTCAGCAACTCGGCACTCGCGTTGGCGATTTCATTCGAGTCAATCACGCCGTCATGGTTTACATCAAGCGCCATGATGACCGGCGAAGGTGGCGGACGATGGCGATGCATGGGCGGACCGTTTGAATCATCGCCATTTTGGCCGCTGGTATCTTGTGCGCTGGCGACGAACGCCGACGCCCCGAGTGCCAGCAACGCCAGCATGGTTTTTTTTGTTTTCATACTATTTTTCCTTTCATGTTTTCATCTTTTGAATCTGCCGCAACCGCCCGCATCGTCCGATGCGAAAATTCCGGTTGTGACTGATGAAGTTCTGCCATTCCTATGGTTTGAATTTTCATGACGTTAATTTACGCGAACGAACCTTAAGGGAATGTGAAGTGGGAAAATAATCTCAGTAAAATTTTCTACATCGGTAAAAAATCTTAATCTCTGCTTAAGGTACCCATGCGAATATGTGCGCACTGGCGGTTTCGCGCCGTCCGTGCAAAACTCCGCCAGTCCTAACATGAGAATCCTGATTGTTGAAGACGAACCGGATCTACTCCGCAGCATCGCGCAGGCATTGCGCGAGGAGGGCTATGCCGTGGACGCCGCCGCCGAAGGCGAGGACGGATTTTACAAAGCCGAAAATTACGACTATGACGCCATCGTCCTCGACATCATGCTTCCGAAAATGGACGGCTGGGAAATTTTGAAACGCCTGCGCAAAATAAAAAAAACGCCCGTGCTCATGCTTACCGCGTACGACCAGACCCGCGACCGCGTCAAAGGCCTCGACACCGGCGCGGACGATTACGTCGTCAAGCCGTTCGATCTGCCGGAACTATTCGCGCGGCTGCGCGCGTTGATTCGCCGCAGCGCGAACAAGACGACGAACTTCATCGAAATCGGCCAAATCAAAATTGACACCGCGCTGCGAAATGTTTCGTTGCAGGAAAAACCCGTCGAACTCACCGCGCGCGAATACGCGCTCGTGGAATTTCTCGCGCTGCATCGCGGCGAACTCGTCACGCGCACGCAGCTTTACGAGCATCTATTCGACGAGAACGAAAGTTCGCTTTCAAATCTTTTGGACGTTCACGTTTCCAACGTTCGCAAAAAGCTCGGCGCGGAATTCATCGTCACCCGGCGCGGCCACGGCTATTGCATTGAATGAAAACCATTAACCATTGGAGGGACAAGTTACACGAGTCCCAAAATAATTTGAGATGGGACTCGCGGAGCTCGTCCCTCCGAATTAATTGAATGAAAATTTTCAAATCCATCAAGTGGCGGCTGCAACTCTGGTATGGCCTGATTCTTGTATTCATGCTCGCGGGCTTCGGCTTCACCGCGTATCAACTGGAACGCGGACGGCTGCTCGGTCGCATTGATGATGAATTGCATCGGCGGATTCAAATTTTGGCCAATGCGCTTCATCGTCCACCGCCGCGCGAACCGGATGGAAACAGACAAGGACAGCCCTTTGACCGCCCGCCACCCGGCCAGTTTCCTGAAGACGGACCGCCGGAACAAAATCCCCGGCCGCCGCGCGAATTTCATTTGCCGCCAGAAGACGCCGGATTGTTCGACACAAATAATCCCAACAATTTTTATTTCATCATTGAGGGTCGCGACGGTGATGAACTTGCGCGTTCGGACAACGTGCCGCCGAGCGAAGTGAAATTTCAACATCGGTTCAACGCGCACAGTCTTGTTTCCAATTTGGACAATCTGCCCGCTCCGCGCGCATCGCTGAATTTTCAGCACAATCGCGGAATTTTTCAGCGTTTGCCATCGGGCGAGACCATTTACGTCGCTTGTTCAGTCATACCAGAATTGCGTGAGTTAAAAATAACCGCGCTAAAACTCGCGGGCGTCGGCGGTATCATTTTATTTTTCGGGCTCGCGGGCGGCTGGTGGTTTGTCGGTCGCGCGCTGCGGCCGATTTCCGAAATCAGCTCGACGGCAGTAAAAATTTCCGCCGGCGATTTGTCGCAGCGCATCAACGTCGCCGAAGCCGAAAGCGAACTCGGCCAGCTCGCCGCCGTTCTGAATGCCACCTTCGCGCGCCTCGAAGCTGCGTTCGCGCAGCAGCAGCAATTCACCTCCGACGCCGCGCACGAGTTACGAACCCCCGTTTCCGTGATGCTCACGCAAACTCAAACGGCCTTGAATCGCGAACGCGAAGCCGCCGATTACAAACAAACCGTCGAGGCCTGCCAGCGCGCCGCGCAACGGATGCGGCGGCTGATCGAATCGCTGCTCGCGCTCGCCCGCCTCGACGCCGGCCAGGAAGTTTTGAAACGTCTGCGCTTTGATTTTTCCAAAACGATTTCCGATTGCGTCGAACTGGTGAAGCCGATGGCCGAAGAACGCGGCGTGAAAATTTTCACGCAACTTTCATCTTTGGAAATCATCGGCGATTCAGAACGTCTCGCGCAAGTCGTCACGAATCTTCTGACCAATGCGATCCAATACAATCTGCCGGACGGCGAGTTGCGTGTGAAATTGGAAACGCAAGACGGCGTGGCCGTTCTCACCGTGAGCGACACCGGCGCGGGAATTTCGGCGGAAGATCTGCCGCGCGTGTTCGAGCGGTTTTATCGTGCGGAAAAATCGCGTTCGTCAGGACATACCGGACTGGGCCTCGCAATTTCCAAGGCGATTATCGAAGCCCACAGCGGAACGATTGAAGTTTGCAGCCAGTTTGAAAGAGGCACGACGTTTGTGATCCGTTTGCCGATGACATCTTGATCGTCCTGCGATTTCCAAAAGCTTTCCAATCATGGCCGGAATGTCTTTTCAAAACGCGTAAGGTTGGCTAATTTCAGTCATGGCCCAACGGCAACAGAAAGGGGAGAAGATTTTTCGTGGCATCGCGGTTTCCGCCGGCGTTTGTCGCGGGAAAATTCTCGTCCTTCATCGCGCGCGGCATTTCATCGTCCGCCGCGAACTGACTGAAAATGAGGTTGCCGCTGAAATCAGCCGCTTTGAAAAAGCTCTTTTACAGACGCGCCAACAAGTTTCCGAAGTGCAGCGCAAAGTCGCAAAAAGCATGGGTGCGGCGGAAGCGAGCGTTTTTGAAGCGCATTTGCTGATGCTCGAAGACCGGATGCTGGTGGATGAGGTCGTGCGGTTGATTCGGGAACAAAAGGCGAACGCCGAACACGCTTTTCATTCGGTGGCGGAACGTTACGCCGGAGTCCTGCTGGCGGCGGAAGACGAATATCTTCGCGAACGCGTCAGCGACATGCGCGACTTGACGTCACGGGTGCTGGACAATTTGCTGGATGTCAAAGACGAGTTTGATCTCACCCATCTCGCCGAGCCGTGTATTTTGGTCAGCCACGATTTAAATCCGTCCACCACGGCGCAACTCGACAAAAAACATGTGCTTGGTTTCGCCACGGACATCGGTGGAAAAACTTCGCATACAGCCATCATGGCGCGGTCGCTCGGCATTCCTGCAGTTGTTGGATTGCAAAGCGTCAGCCAGGAATTGGACAGCGACGATTATGCATTGCTCGACGGTTACAACGGAGTCGTCATCGTCAATCCGACCGACCAAACGCTTTTCGAATACGGCCAGCTTCTGCGGCTCAAGGCTTCGCTCGAGGAAAAGCTTCGGGAAGTCCGCCGTCAACCCGCCGTCACGCTCGACGGCAAACCCATTCATTTGTCCGCGAATATCGAAGACCAAAACGACGTCGAAGCCGTTCTCGCGAGTGGTGCGGAAGGCGTTGGTTTGTTTCGCACGGAATTTCTTTTCATCAGCCGTGAGACGTTGCCGAATGAAGAGGAGCAGTATAAAGCCTATCAGCAAGTCGCCGCCGCGTTGAAACCTCAACCGGTCATCATTCGCACTTTGGATTTGGGTGGCGACAAATTCGCGTCGCATCTGCAACTCGCGCAGGAGATGAATCCATTTCTCGGTTGGCGTGCGATCCGGTTTTGCCTCGCGCAGCCGGAACTTTTCCGCGCCCAGCTTCGTGCCATTTTGCGCGCCAGCGCCGAGGGCAACGTGAAAATGATGTATCCCATGATTTCCGGCCTCGACGAATTAAATCAAGCCAACGCGCTCGTCGAAAAATACAAGGCCGAACTGCGCTCGGAAAAAATTCCCTTCGATGAAAATCTGGAAATCGGCGCGATGATTGAAATTCCGTCCGCCGTCCTCATCGCCGATACGCTGGCGGCACGCGCGAAATTTTTCAGCATCGGCAGCAACGACCTCATTCAATACACGCTCGCCGCCGACCGCACGAACGAAAAAGTTTCGCACCTTTACGAACCGACGCATCCGGCCATTGTCCGGCTGATTAAAATGACTGTTGACGCCGCGCATCATCGCGGCATCAAGGCACACGTTTGCGGCGAAATCGCGGGCGACCCCGCGCTCGCTCCGTTGTTGATCGGCTTGGGCGTGGATGGCTTGAGCACCGCGCCGATGATTCTTGCGCAAATTAAATACATCATTCGCCGGCTCAAATCGGATGAAGCCCGGGCGCTCGCCGAATTTGCGCTGCAATGCGAATCGCCTTCCGAAATTTACGCGCGCTGTCAAACGCTTGCGCGCGAAGCCGCGCCCAGCCTTTTTGAAAAATAAAACATGAAAGTCATCATTCTCGCCGCCGGATACGCCACGCGGCTTTATCCGCTGACGCTCACGCAACCCAAGCCGCTGCTGCCCGTCGCGGGCAAGCCGATGGTCGAGCACGTCCTCGATAATCTTGCGCCAATAAAAGAAATTGACCGCGTTTATGTCGTGACGAACGCGAAGTTCGCCGGACATTTCCAGAAATGGTCTGACCATTATCGCGCAACCAAATCAAAATTTAATTTCACCGTCGTCAACGACCATTCCACCGACGACACGAACAAACTCGGCGCGATTGGCGACATCAACTACGTCCTCAAAACCCAAAACGTGGACGACGATTTGATCGTGGTCGCCGGCGACAATCTGTTCAGCGACAAGCTCGGCGACTTCGGGAAATTCTGCCTCGCGAAAAACGCGCCCGCGCTCGCCGTTTATGACGTGGGCAATCTGGAGGAGATAAAAAAATACAATTCCATTTCCACCGACGCGGAGGGCAAAATCACCTTCTTCGAGGAGAAACCGAAAAATCCGACCAGCACGCTCACCGGCATCGCACTTTATTATTATCCCAAGTCCACCATCGCGCTCATCAAGCAATACATCGCCGAGGGCAACAATCCCGACCAGCCCGGCCGCCTCGTGCAATGGCTTTACTCGCGCACGCCGGTCTATACCTGGCGCGTGCCCGGCCTGTGGTTCGACATCGGATCGAAGGAAACTTTAGAAGAGGCGAATATCATTTTCTCGAAATTTTAGAACTGCAAAAGCCGTTCCATCCGGTTACTTCTTGTGCTACAAGCAAATCACGTCCCATGGATTTTTTTGACCGGGAAGAACACGCGCGAAAGCAAACCAAATTGCTGCTCTGGCTTTTTGGGCTGGCGGTGCTCGCCGTCGTGCTGCTGGCCTATCTCGTCTTCGCGTCGCTCACGCGTGTTTTCGCGAGTCCGATCATTTCGGAACACCGCTGGAATCCAATCTTCCTTCTGATCGCGCCGGTTTTTGTTTTTTGCGGTGCGGTGCTTGACCCGCTGGATTTTTTGAAATCAGCCTGGAATCCCGAAGCCTTCTGCTTGAGCACGATTGGCACGCTGATTTTGATCGCTGCGGGTTGCTATTACAAAATACGGCTCCTCGCCGGCGGCGGAAGCGCCGTCGCCGAAATGCTCGGCGGAAGAAAACTTGATGATGACCCGGCGGATTTGAACGAAAAAAAGCTGCGCGACGTCGTCGGCGAAATGGCCATCGCCTCTGGAATGTCCGTGCCGGAAATTTACGTCCTCGACCGCGAGCGTGGCATCAACACCTTCGCCGCCGGACACACGCGTGAAGACGTGGCCATCGGCGTCACATTCGGCGCGATGAAATTGCTGTCGCGCGACGAATTGCAGGGCGTTATCGCGCACGAATTCAGCCACGTCCTCAATGGCGACATGCGACTCAACATGAAATTGATGGGGCTGGCGCACGGGCTTTCCTGGCCGACGATTGTCGGGTGCGTGCTCGTGCGCGGGACAGCGCAACCACTTGGGCCAGACGATTCCATTTTCGACCCAGACTCAAATCCAACGCTTCTTCCGACCGCGCCAATCGGATTTTTATTTTTAATCATGGGATCAATCAGTTCGCCGTTCGTTCGATTTATCAAAAGCATGATTTGCCGCGAACGCGAATGGCTGGCTGACGCGGCGGCGGTGCAATTCACGCGCAATCCGGCGGGAATCGAAAGGCGCGTTTAAAAAAATCGGCGGGCTGCTCAAACAAGGACGGCTCGACTCGCCATACGCGGAAACCGCGAGCCATCTTTATTTTTCCAATTCGACTTTTGACCCGTGGTTTGAATTCATGTCCACGCATCCACCGCTGACAAAAAGAATTATCGCGATCGACCCGGCATTCGACGGCCAGTTTCAGCACATCATGTCGCTGCCGCGACCCGAAGTCGCGGAAGCGGCGGCTTATGATCAGAAGTACCAGGAAAGCCTCCGCCGCGCGCGTGAAGAAGCAAAGTTGCGCGAGAAACTGGAATAAATCACTTCGCCGTCACGATGGCGTAATTTTTTTTGCCTTTGCGGAGCAGAATGTCTTTGCCAAAAAGTAAATCTTTTAAAGTCACAGCGCGCGTTGCGCTGGCTTCGCGGATGTTGTTGATATTCACGCCGCCGCCTTCGATGTCTTTTCGCGCCTGACCTTTGGACTGACTCAATCCAGTATGAACCAAAAGCTCAACAAGGGGAAAACCAGCGTCGTCGAGCTTTGCCTTTTCAATTTCTATCGTCGGCACTTCGCCACGAATCACGACAAAGAAATCTTCCTTTATTACGTCTATGCTTCCACCAAAAAGAACATGGCTGACCATTTGGCAACTTTGCATCGCTTCATTGCCGTGAATTAAAAGCGTCATTTCAGTAGCCAGTTTTTTGTGGGGGACGCGGGCGTCAGGATTTTCCGCGTGCTGCTTTTCGAGCGATTCAATTTCTTCGCGCGGCAAAAACGTGAAAAATTTCAAATAACGAATCACGTCGCGGTCGTCGGTGTTGATCCAAAACTGGTAAAATTTGTAGACGCTGGTTTTTTTTGGGTCGAGCCAGATTGCGCCCGCCTCGGTTTTCCCGAATTTTGTTCCGTCGGCGTTCGTGATGAGCGGAAGCGTCAGGCCGAAAACCGTTTTGCCCAGTTTTTTCCGGCACAGATCAATTCCCGCCGTGATGTTGCCCCACTGGTCGCTGCCGCCGATTTGCAGTTCGCAATTCTGGTCGCGCGCCAGAACCATGAAGTCAAACGCCTGCAACAGCATATAGCTGAACTCGGTGTAGCTGATGCCGGTCTCGCGGTCTTCCATCCGCGCGCGAATGCTTTCCTTGGCAACCATTTGATTGACGGAAAAATGTTTTCCGATGTCGCGCAGAAAATCCAGATAGGAAATGTTTTGCGTCCATTTCGCATTGTCCAAAAGCTTTGCGGCATTATTTTTTGGAGTTTTCGCCGCGTCAAATTCGAGCAATTTTGCCAATTGCGTTTGAACTTTGGAAATGTTGTTTTCCAAAATTTCTTTCGTGAGCAACTGCCGTTCTTGAGTTTTCCCGCTCGGATCACCAATGCTGCCGGTCGCACCGCCAGCAACGGCAATTGGATGATGACCGAGCAGTTGAAATCGTCGCAATGCGAGCAGGGGAACTAAATTGCCAACGTGCAAACTGTCGGCAGTCGGATCGAAGCCGCAGTAAAGCGTGATGGGCGAGGAAATGTTCTTTTCCAATTCCGCAGCGTCCGTGCAATCGGCGACGAGGCCGCGCCATTTCAGTTCTTCCAGAATGCTCACACGCAAAGGCTAATTAGTGGACGGCGAATTGCCAATTGCTTTCGCGAACCCTAAACTCCGCCGATGTCGCAAATGCTCAAGTCGTCCGCCGCGATGGCCGCCGCGACGTTCACCAGCCGCGTGCTCGGCATGGTGCGCGAAATCGTCTATGCGCGGTTCATGGGCGACGGCTGGGTCGCGGGCGCGTTTCAATTCGCGTTCACGATTCCGAATCTTTTCCGTCGGCTGCTCGGTGAAGGCGCGCTGACGGCGGCGTTCATTCCCATTTTCAAGGCAAAGGAAAAATCACACGGCGAAATTGAAATGTGGCGGGCAGCCAACGCCGTCATCTCCGGCTTGATCATCGCCGCCAGCGCGGTCATTGCGGTCGTCATGCTTGGCATTTCCCTTGCGCTGGCCGTTCATCAATTTACGGATAAAACGGAACTCATGCTGCAACTGCTGCGCGTGATGTTTCCCTACATGCTGCTCGTCTGTCTGGCTGCGGTGTTCATGGGCATGCTCAATGCGCGCGGCCATTTTTTCATCCCGGCCATGGGCGCGACGATGCTCAACGTGGTGATGATCGCATCCGTGCTCTGGCTCGCGCCGCGCATGGGAACGCAATTGCACGAGCAAATTTTCGCGCTGGCCATCGGCGTGCTTGCGGCGGGCATCGCGCAGGCGGCGTTTCAATTGCCAAGCCTCTGGCACGACGGCTTTCGCTACGAATGGGTCTCGCCGTGGAAAAATGAAACAGTGCGGCTCGTCGTCACGCGTATGATTCCGGGGACAATCGGCGTCGCCGCGTTTCAACTCAATGTCACTCTTGTGCTGGCCATCGCATTCTGGGTCAGCCCGCAAATCGTAGCGTCGTTCAACTACGCGGTGCGGCTGATGGAACTGCCGCAGGGCATGTTCGGCATTTCACTGGCGACGTATCTGTTGCCAACGCTTTCAGGCCTCGCGGCAGAAAAAAATTATCCCGAATTTCGCGCGACCCTGCGCCACGGCGTCGGCACGCTGCTGTTTCTGAATTTGATCGCGGCCATCCTGCTTGTCGTGCTTGCCGAACCAATCGTGCGGTTGATTTACGAGCACGGCAGATTCACTGCCGCCGCCACCGACCGCGCGTCGTGGGCGCTGATGTGCCTCGCGCCCGGACTCGTCGCGTTTTCCACCGTCAACATCCTGGCGCGCGCGTTTTATGCGCTGGGCGACACCCGGACGCCAATGAAAATCAGCATTGCGTGCCTCGCGCTGAATTTCATCCTCGCCGCCCTGCTCGTCTCGCCGCTCAAACAAGGCGGCCTTGGCATCGCGAATACGGCGACTTCGATTGGCAACGTCTGGCTGCTGTTTTTTGCGCTCCGGAAAAAACTAGGAAAATTGGAAATGGAATCGCTGCGAAAAGATTTTTTATCGCTTTTCGGAATTACAATCCTCGCCGGACTCATTGCGTTTGAAGGCTGGCGGCTTTGGGAAAATGATTTTGGTCACGCCACACTCGCGCTCAAAATCGGTTCGGTGTTTGTGCCGGCTGGAATCGCGGGAATTGTTTACTGGCTCGCCGCGCTTGCTTTGAAAATTACGGCGGCAAAAGAAATGACGGAATTTGTGTTCGCGCGGTTCAAACGCGCGTAACAACATGAATTTATGAAAACATTCGACAGTCTGACCGAACAGGAAGTTCTCGCGCTCGCCATTTCGCTCGAAGAGGAGGACGCGCGCATCTATGAAGATTTTGCTGACGGCTTGCAGGAAAGTTATCCCGAACAAGCCGCGAAATTCCGTGAAATGCGCCACGACGAGGACGGCCATCGCCACCGTTTGCTGGAACATTACAAACAACGTTTCGGCGACCATGTTCCGCTCATCCGGCGGCAGGACGTTCGCGGTTTTGTGAATCGCCGATCCGTCTGGCTCGTGCGTCCGCTCGGTTTGAAAGCCGTGCAAAAAACCGCCGAGACCATGGAAGTGGAAACGCGGCGGTTTTATGAAGTCGCCGCTCGGCGGACGCAGGACGCGGGCATCCGCCAATTGCTCGGCGATCTGGCCGAGGAAGAACGCGGTCACGCGCACACCGCCGAACAAATCGCACAAACCAAATTAAGCGAAGACGAAAAATCACGTGCGAAACGATTATTTCTTTTGCAAGTCATCCAACCCGGACTCGCCGGTTTGATGGACGGCTCGGTTTCCACGCTCGCACCGTTGTTCGCCGCCGCGTTCGCCACGCACAGCAGTTTTGAAACTTTTCTCGTGGGGCTTGCTGCGAGCGTCGGCGCCGGCATCAGCATGGGATTCGCCGAGGCGTTGTCCGACGACGGTAGTTTGACCGGACGCGGCCATCCGTGGGCGCGCGGATTTGTTTGCGGTGGAATGACCGCGCTCGGCGGCATCGGCCACACGCTGCCCTTTTTGATTCCGAATTTGAAAACCGCCACAGGCGTTGCTGTGTGTGTCGTGCTTGTCGAATTGAGTGTCATATCCTGGATTCGGCACAGATTTATGGACACGCCACTGGTGTCCGCGTTGTTGCAAGTTGCGCTTGGCGGCGCGCTGGTTTTTCTGGCGGGAATTTTGATCGGCAATTCGTGAATAAAATCACGAATTATGCCGCGAACATCATGCGACAGGCACCTTCAAGCTTTTTCAAATTCGCTTTTGTCTTTGCTTCAATGTAGCAACGAATTAGTGGCTCCGTGCCACTGGCGCGGAAGGCAACCCATTCGTTATTCGGGAGAAGAAATTTATAGCCGTCGGTCGTGATGAATTTTTCCACCTTGAATGCCCCGATGGTTTGCAGGCCGCCGCCAAGTTTCGTGAGCAGGGCTTCCTTTTTTCCCGGCGCAAAACTGACGTTGATGCGGTCGGTGTAAAACTCGCCGATTTGTTTCGAAAGTTCCTTCAAAATCTGGCCAAGCGATTTTTTCTCGGTCGCGACAAGTTCGGCCATGAGCAGGCACGCGAGAATACCATCTTTTTCTGGCACGTGACCTTTGACGCTCAACCCGCCGGATTCTTCGCCGCCGACGATAATCGGCTCGCGCTCCATCAGTTCGCCGATATATTTGAAGCCGACGGGTGTTTCATAAACTTTCACGCCGAATAATTTTGCAACTGCGTCCACCTGATGACTGGTCGGCACGGTGCGGACGACCGCGCCCGTCCAGCCGCGATTTTTTTTTAAATGATAGAGCGCGAGCGCGAGGACTTGATTCGGTGTCAGCCACGTTCCATCCTTGTCCACGATTCCAAAACGGTCGGCGTCGCCGTCCGTGCCGAGGCCGATCTGCGCTTTGCCGCTGCGGACGAATTTGCTGACACCGGCCATGTTTTCCGCATTCGGTTCGGGATGATGGCCACCGAACAGCGGATTCAGTTCGTTGTGAAACAGGGTGATTTTCGCGCCGACGCTTTTAAAAAGTTTGTCGAGATAGCCGTGAGCCGTGCCGTAGCTGAAATCGAGCGCGACCTTAAGTTTCGCTTTTTTGAGGACGGAAAATTCAATGAGCTTGTGTAGCTGTTTGAAATAGGCAGGCTGCGGATCGAACGTTCCGCATTGATAAGTTCCGATGACCGCGCCTTGGAACGAAAAATTTTCAGATTGAAGTTTCGTAATGTTTGCTTCGATTTGCTTCGTCACGTCCGGCGTGGCCGGAGCGCCGTTGTAAGTGGAAAATTTCAGCCCCTGATATTCAGCGGGATTGTGGCTGGCGGTCATGTTGATGCCGCCAATCGCTTTGTGATGACGAATGGCGTAGGCGATGACGGGCGTGGGCGTGTCACGGTCACAAAGCAGCGGTTCAATGTCGTTGTCAGCCAAAACCTCGGCGGCGGCCAAAGCAAATTCGCGCGCCAGAAACCGCGTGTCGTGGCCAAGAATCACAACCGGATTACGATAGTGGAGGGCGGATTGCGGATTGCGGATTTCCGAATTCAAATAATTCGCGATGCCCTGCGTGGCGAGGCGAACATTTTCAAAAGTGAAATCCTGCGCGATGATGCCGCGCCAGCCGGAAGTTCCAAATTTAATTGAAGTCAGCACAAAAATTTAACGACCAAGGCCCGAAGGCACAAAGTTTTTAATTTTTCCAGTCGAACGCTTTTGTCTTGAGCGCGTAAAGGTAACCGGCAAACAAAACGGCAATGAACGAAATCATCGAGCCGAAGATAAGATTGCGCGTTGCATGGTCGGCAAGCATGTCGCGATAAACAACCGCCCATGGATAAAGGAAAACGACTTCGATATCGAACAGGATGAACAGCATTGCGACGAGGTGGAATTTCACGGAGAAGCGAGCGCCACCTTCGCCGATTGGGTCTTTGCCGCACTCGTAAGCCGTGTCCTTGGCGCGCGTGCGCTTGCCGCGTTGTCCGAGCAAGACGGAGAGTGTTAAAACCCCCACCGCAAAACCAATGGCGGCAACGAGCAGTATGAGAACCGGAATGTATTGCTCCAACTGCGACTGTTCCATGAGCGGAATTTAGAAACGACGAGGTAAATTTGCAACAGTAATTATCGTTTGTGCCGCGTCACTTTCTGAACAGCCACATCAGCAGTGTCAGAATCGCGCTTAAAAACAGGCAGGTCACGATGGGAAAATGAAAACTGAAATTAGCCTTTGAATAATTGATGTCGCCGGGCAAATGTCCAAGCCAGCCTTTGCCGAAACCGGACCAAAGCAGCGCGCCGACTGCTGCAAGGAACAAACCGGCAATTACCATCAATTTTCCCAATTCGTTCATGAAATCATTATAAATTGCCGTAAAAGCTTCAGCAAGTTCAGGATTAATTTGCCAAAAAAAACCGTGCAATTTGCCTTTGTCTGTCCCAAAATCATTTCAGTTATGTATCAGAAGGATTCTACCAAAAATCCGACTGCAGCCGCTGCGGAAGTCCAGACCGCATATCTGGAAATGTTTCCGCAGGGTGATTTGATGTTTGTACCGCGCGTGTTTGGCTGGGCCATGGAATGCTTCTCAGGCCATTACGCCGATTATCAGGCGGTGGACGCCAATTATCACGATTTTGAGCACACCCTGCAAGGCACGATGTGCCTAGTGCGTTTGCTGCACGGACGTCAACTCGCGGCCGCCCAACCGCCCCTCACCCAGCGAATGTTTGAACTGGGGTTGACCGCGATTCTTTTGCACGACACCGGCTACTTGAAAAAACGCGATGATACCGAAGGCACCGGGGCCAAATACACCGCCACCCATGTCACACGCAGCACCCAATTTGCCGCCCAACTGCTGGGCGAAAAAGGTTACGCCCGCGAGGAAATTCAGGCCGTGCAAAATATGATCCGCTGCACGGGCGTGGACGCCGTCTTGAGCGACATCCCGTTCCAGAATGAATTGGAAAAAATCGTCGGTTTCGTGTTGGGCACGGCGGATTTGCTCGGGCAAATGGCGGCGGACGATTACGTGGAAAAACTGCCGGTTCTTTACGAGGAATTTGCCGAGGCGGGACGCAACGCCCAATCAAAAACCAAATTCGTCAATATATTTTCCAGTGCCAAGGATTTGCTGCGCAAAACCCCGGACTTTTGGGAAAAATATGTCAAGGCCAAGCTCAACGGCGATTTCTGCGGCCAACATCGCTACATGAACGATCCCTATCCTGACGGCCCGAATTTTTACATGGACAAAATTGAAGCGAATATTCAACGGCTGCGCGAAGTGATTACTACTGAAGAAAACACCCTCACCTTTCTAAAAAAATATCACGCCGCTGTCAGGTGAAGTAGTTTGCTTCCGCAGTTTTTTCTTTTTCCT
>JBEKZT010000030.1:0-18448 GCA_049509595.1 Verrucomicrobiota bacterium | reverse complement strand
CGCTCCAATAAAAAACAGGGCTGACTTTCAATGCGCCGAAATTTTTATCTTCGGAAACGATATCAAGTTCCGCGCGATTCGGATTCTGCACTTTGCGCAACGCCGTGATCCAAACCGTCGGCGCGAGTTCGTTCATACCGCGCTGAAACGGCTCGAGCTTCATCACCGCGCTGAATTCCTTCAAAGCGACTTCGTCGTCGGTGGACGGAATCTCGCCATAAATTGCGTCGCGATGCGCGACGGAAATTTTCGGCAGGAACGGTTTCAAATTCAGTTTGAGCAATTTTTTCAACTGCTCCGCGTGCTGGTAAGTCGCCGGACGATTATAGCCGTGGTCAACCCAGAGAACCGGAATGTCCGCCTGCACCTGCGTGGCGAGATGCAAAACGACGGCTTCGTAAGGCCGAAAATTCGTCGAGATAATCGCACAGCCTTTCGCCTGCCCAATGGCCCACTTCACAATTTCGAGCGGCGATTTGTTTCGCATCTCGGAATTGGCCTTGGAAATTTGTTCCGCAGTCATGTCATTCAATTCTTTTGCTCGTTGAGAAACACCCGGTCGCACCAATCGCCGAAACGTTCGCCGGAATTTCTTTCCTTCACGAAACGCACGAGGACGGGGCGCAGCTCGGTTTCGATTTCGCCTTCCTTGATCACGTCTTTCCAGACGCGGTTCAGGCGCGTGCCGGAGGCATTTCCGCCGAGCCAGACTTGATAGCGGCCGGGCGCTTTGCCGACGAACGCGAGTTCCGCCATGTAAGGCCGCGCGCAGCCGTTCGGGCAGCCGGTCGAGCGGATGATGATTTCTTCGCCGCCGAGGCCGACTTCGTCGCACAGTTTTTCGATGCGGTCAATCATGCCGGGCAACATGCGTTCCGATTCCGCGAGGCCGAGGCCGCACGTCGGCAGCGACGGACAGGCCATCGCGGCGGCGTGCAGGACGCGCGCCTGATTTTCCGTCTTCACGCCGTGCGTCGCGAGCAGGGCGGTGATGGCAATTTTTTCGTCGTGATTCGCGTTGGCCAAAATCACATTTTGATTTGCGCTCAAACGAAATTCGATGTTGGGAAATTTTTCCGCGACGTCACGCAACGCGATTTTCTGCGCATTCTTCACGCGGCCGGTTTCGACGAACATTCCGAGAAACCATTTTCCGTCAGTGGCCTTGTGCCAGCCGAGCAAATCGGCGGTGGTCGTGAATTTGCAAGGCTTCGCGGGCGCGAGCGTGATGCCGGCACGCGTGTTCACTTCGTCCTGCATGAACTTCACGCCACGTTCGGCGACGACATATTTCAAGCGCGCGTGTTTGCGGTCGGTGCGGTCGCCGAAATCGCGATGGATTGTGAGAACTGCTTTCGCGACGTCCACGAGTTTGTCCGGCGTGAAAAATCCGATGACGTCCGCGAGTCGCGGAAACGTCTGCACATTTCCGTGGCTGCGACCCATGCCGCCGCCGACAGCGAGATTGTAGCCGACGAGCTGGTCGTTTTCCACGATGGCGATGAAGCCGAGGCAGTTCGTGAAAATGTCCATGTCGTTCACGGGCGGAATGACAAAACCGATCTTGAATTTGCGCGGCAAATAAGTTTTGCCGTAAAGCGGATCAACAAAATTTTTATTTTCTTCGGCATCGTTGTCCAACTGCACGCCATCAATCCAGATCGAATGATAAGCTTTCGTTGTCGGCGCGAGCGCGAGCGCGACTTTGTGCGCGTCGGCAAAAACCTGTTCGCGCGCTTTTGTATATGCGGGCGTGGGCGCGGCCATGACATTGCGGTTCACGTCGCCGCACGCGGCGAGAGTTGAAAGAAGTGATTCGTTAATTTTCGCAACGAGCGGACGCAAACCAGATTTCACGACACCATGAAATTGAATGCTTTGCCGCGTCGTGATTCGCAATGTGTTGTTGCCGTATTTCGTCGCGAGATCGTCGAACACAATCCATTGTTTCGCGGTCATCACGCCGCCGGGAATGCGCCCGCGGATCATCATGATATATTTTTTGCCCGTCTTGCGCAGGTCGCGGTCGTCCTGCTGATACGAGCCGTGAAATTTCAGGAACTGGTTGTCGTCCTCGGAAAAATGGTCGGCGTTCGCGTCGTTCAACGTCGCGGCAATCGTGCCGGCGAGCGTGGGTATCGCGTCCTTGATTTCTTCGTTGTGTGTCAATTTTGTTGGTGTTTCAGCGCTCATAAGCGAACTTCCAAAATAGCTTAAGACAATGGACGGTTCAAGCGCGGCTTGTGAAGCGCCATCGTGTCGCCGGTAAATTTCCCTAAGTGGCTGGAACGAAACGTTGCAGCCAAAGCGTGGCGACAAAGAAAATCAAAAACGTTCCGCCCAAAGTCCGCGAACTGTCGGCGACCGCCAGCCAGTCCACAAAAACAATTCCGCCCAGCAAACCGGAAACTATTCTTCCGACATTTAATTCGCCCGGTTGAAAAAGTGTCCGCACGCATTGCGCGCCCCACAGCACAAGCAGGAGCGACAAGAACAACTCCGGCCTTCGCGCCATTCCCGTGTCCATCAAGAACGCCAAAACAATTGGCGCAGCCAGCAGCGCGAACGGCCAGTATGGAATTTGGCCGCGCAGACTTTCACGTCGTGCGACGTAGCTCAAACCGGCGATGTAAATCGCCAGCGCCGCCCCGCACCAGATTGGCCAGCCGTTCAGTCCCCACGCGCCCGTTGAGCCAGCGATGACATAAACCCAGAACCGGCACAAGCCCATCAGCCATGGCGAAGCCGTGACGGCTTTGTGCGTTGCGTCGTAAATCAAAATACAAACGGCCAGCACGATTCCGAGCGCGCCGGTTGTTTCGCCTAAAATCGTCAGGCACAGAATGCCCAGCATCAGCCAGCCGAAGCCCCAATACCAGACGGCTTGCAAAGAAATTTTTCCTGATGGAATCGGCCGTTCGGCGCGGCGTTGCCGGTCAAAATCCGCATCGAACGCGTCGTTTAAATACATTCCGCCGATGTAAAGCGCGCTCACGCCAAAAAACAGCCACGGCAATCTCCAAAAATTTCCGCCGCCGCCGAGCCAC
Organism: Verrucomicrobiota bacterium; assembly: GCA_049509595.1. Classification (GTDB taxonomy): domain Bacteria; phylum Verrucomicrobiota; class Verrucomicrobiia; order Limisphaerales; family UBA11358; genus UBA11358. Next base: position 15,401 of record JBEKZT010000030.1, on the reverse strand, counting down.
CAACCGGCGAGGCAATTCGACCAGACTGTGGGCAAATTTGACACGCGGCCCAAAACGAGCAGCGTGCGAAACTGGCCGGGAACATTCCGATTCATCGCGCAAAGCAAACCAGAAAATCCGGCGACTGGAAAGACGAAGTGAATTACATCCGTAAAAATTCGCGCAACCCGCTGAAAAATTGACGTAAGCCTTTGAAAAATTTGTGTCCGCCTGCCAAAAATCAGGTTCAGGCAGCTAGAAATCCATGTCAACTCACCAGAAATTTGGTTCAGTTGCCTGGAAACCTGTCTGTCCCTGCCAATTGTTCACGTTCACGGCCAGTTCATTGGTCGGCGGAAATCGGCAAATTCGTTCAGCAACTTATACATGCTTTTATTTCATGCTTGCCCGGCGTAATGCGCGAAGTATTTTATTGCCATGAGCAGTGTCGAAGAGATTGAAAGCGCCATCGGCAAATTATCGCGTAATGATTTGACGGAATTGGAATCGTGGTTTGCGGAATTCACCGCCGATGCGTGGGACCGTCAGATTGAAGCAGACGCACAGAGCGGACGGCTTGATGCTTTTTATCAGCGCCTTCAGCAGGAAAATAAAGGCGAGCCAGACGTTCCGCTCGATGAAGTCCTCAACCAAGAAAAGCTTTCGTAGCCGGTTTCAGGCGTTGCCGCCGGAAATCCGCCAACTTGCCCGCAAGAATTTTCAATTGTGGCTGCGCAATCCACGTCATCCTTCGATTCATTTCAAAAAGGCCGGCAACTATTGGTCTGCCCGCGTCGGCGATAATTATCGCGCGCTGGCAATCGTGAACGGTGAGCGCGTGGAATGGTTTTGGATTGGCACGCATGACAAATATGAATTCATTATCGGGCGGCGCTGAATCCACAGGCTTGTCGTGAAGGAAAAACCTGACCCGCCGCCTTCATGGTTTGATGATGATCATCCGCTGGCAGATAACTACAGGCTGATGGGATACCTTGCGCTTTCGGAAGTTTGGTTTTTTTCCCATCACCGTGACATTGCGATATTATCTCATGGGTCGCCAGCCCGATCTTGAAATCCCGGAGGAGAAAAAGGCGGAATGAACCTGTTTTCTTTTGCGGCAAATTCGCAGAGCTTGAATTCCTGAATGAATAGGATATGCCTGATGAAAATTCATCATGGCAACGATTTCAAATTCAATCATCATCGGTTGCTGGATAATTTTTCTCGCCTATTGGTTTATCAGCGCGCGACGGGTGAAGATGGTGATGGAAAGGAAAAGTGAGTTGTCTTCTCTGGCATATCGGCTTCCGTTCATTACCGGCGCAATGCTTCTTTGGACATCCGGTTTGCCTCATCCATTGAATCTGCGGCTGACGCCGCACACGGATTTGACGCCGTTGCTCGGAGCAATTATATGTCTGTGCGGATTGTTCGTGGCGATATGGGCACGCCGAACATTGGCGGGGAACTGGAGCAGCAATGTCACTTTCAAGCAGGGTCATGAATTGGTGAAGACGGGGCCTTATCATTTCGCACGGCATCCGATCTACACCGGCATGTTGCTGATGTGTCTGGCAACGCCGGTTGAATTTGGCTGGCTTCGCTGCTGGCTTGGATTGCTGTTCTTGAGCATTGGCTTGTGGATCAAACTCAAGCAGGAGGAAGCGCTGATGCTGCAACATTTTCCCGATGAATATCCGGCCTATCAAAAACAGGTGAAAGCGCTCGTGCCGTTCGTGATTTGAAATCAGTTAAGAAGATGTGGCGAGTCCGCGTTCGGCGAGCCGCGCCAGCGTCCAATCATATTCCGCTGCGAGCTGGTCAACGACGCTGCGCGATTTCAATTCCGGCGGCAACACTTCCCATGTGTAAGTTTCCATTTCCAAATGCGAACAAAGCTTCGGGTTTTCAGCCAGCAAATCCAGAACGCCGAGCAAATGGTCGTTGGTGTTTTCAAACGGCGGCGCGGCGGGCGCGTGTAGTGGAACGTGAAAATGGATGCGCCATTCGGAGAAAAATTTTTTATACCTCTTATGTTTTCCCATTTCGAGTTTCCATTGTTCCGCGAGCGCGGCGGGCAGATCGCGCATCATTTTTTTCGCTCCGTTTGCGGCGCGTGCAATGACTTGGTGCAAATAAACGTCGTCGGCAAATTTTTTTAGGGCGATGAGCGTTTTTCTTCGCAGCGGATCGGCTTTGAGCGCGGAACTCAAATGGATTTTGCTGATTTTAATTCCGGCGTTTTGAAACGCGGCCAGTGCGATTTTCGGCTGTTCAAACTCAATCGCAAAATGGCAGCAGTCATAATTGACGCCGAGAAATTCGGCCAGGCGCGAATCGTTTTTGTGTTCGGCGCGCAATTGCTCGAAAAATAAAATGGTTTCGGCGGAGTTTTCGAGCAGGCAAAGCGGTTCGGGTTCGAGGCCGAGGTGCAATTTGCGTTTTGATTTTTCACTGACGCGCGCAATCTGTTCGACGCAAGACCAGACATTTTTGCGGATCAAACGTCTGTGTTCGTCCGTTTGAATGAAACTTTTGAACGAACCTGGCAAAGTGCTGACGCTGCCTTCAATTCCTTCAGGCAAAAGTTGCGCGAGCAATTCAAAAAGCAAATTGGTGTAATTCAAACGATCCGGCGAAGTCCAATCCGGCCGATAGACTAGTTCTTTGACGCGCGCGCCGTGGAACTGGCCGAATGGAAATCCATTGATGGTGAAAATGTAGCAGGAGTTTTTTTCGAGCCATCTTTGAAATTCCAAGAGGGCGTCGCGCTCGCTTAATTGAATCGCGGCGCAATTGCTCAGGCGCAGTCCAATGGCGAATGGTTTTTGTGGACAAACGCGTTCGCGCACGGCGAGTGCATAATTTTTCAGCGAATCAAAAGTTTCCGCCCACATTTCACCGCGATGGATGTTGGTGCAGTAGGCAAGGTGCAGGCCGTGATTGAGTTGCATGTCCGCCTTGTTTTTTCAGAAGTCCACTTTCGCAGTCAGTTTGGGCGTTTGAATGGCGCGGTGTTCACGGCCTGAAGATGAAATAAAAAAATTATTTTGCAAGACGCAAACCGGCGTTGACACATTCAGCGCGGGAGTCTAAATTATCGCGAAAATTCAAACCAAGTCATGTTGATTCGCATTAGTTTGATAGTGGCTATCGTTGCGGCGCTTGCCGGCGGCGCGCTGAATGTTTTTCAGATTCGCACCACAATCACGACGCTGATTTCACAGCGCGATGACGAGCGCAACCAAAAAGAACAGGCGCAAGCCGACCTCGCCAAGACGCGCACTGAATTGTCCAAGACGCAGGATACGCTTAAGCAGACCCAGCAAGATCTGGCCGATGCGCAGGCCGCGCGCGACAAAGCCATTGCCGACGCCGATACGCAAGCCAAACGCGCGGATCAATTGACCACTCAACTCGCCAAAGTGACGGAGGATCGCGATGACGCGCAGGCCAAACTTGCCGCTTACACCGCCACGACGCTGTCGCCGGATCAGGTTCTTGTTTTAAGCCGTTCGCTCAAGGATGCGCAAAGCGCGCTCGAAGTCGCCAATGAAGAAAAACTCGTTCTGCAACGAGCGGTAACACGATTGAAAACGCGTCTGGCAATGTATGAAGGAACTGATTACGTGGTGAGACTCCGCGCCGATCTCAAGGGAAAAATCATCGCGGTTGATCCGAAATGGGAATTCGTCATTCTGGACATCGGCGAAGATCAGGGCGTTCTAGAAAACGGCGAACTTTTGGTCAATCGGGACGGCAAACTCGTTGCTAAAGTGGTCGTCCGCAGTGTTCAAAAAGACCGCTGCATCGCGAATATCGTGCCGGGCTGGCAGCTTGGCGAAGTGTTTGAAGGTGACGAAGTCACTCCGGCGCATCCGGCTTCTTGATGAAACGCCTTGTCTCAAAATTTCTTCTGTCATTTATCCTGGGCGCAGTGTTTATCGGTTTGAGCGGTTGCGCATCCAATGAGCCGGAAAATAATTCCGTTCGTCCGTGGAATGCGCCGCAAGACTGGGAAAATGGAATGCCGATTCAGCAACAGCAGCACGAATAATTGCGCGGTCAGCTTGCCACAGTCACACAGCGCGTCGGCGTCAAAATAAAATTCATGTGGATATCGTGTGATTCCTTCGGAATTTCGTTCACGACTTGTTCATCAAACGTCATGCCACATTTCACACCGCCGGCCTCAGTCAATAATCGGTCGTAAAAACCTTTGCCGCGTCCGAGCCTGTGCCCGTGCAGATCAAACGCGACTCCGGGAACGAGAATTAAATCAAGCTGATCCAATGGGATTTCAATGCAGTCTGGATCTGGCTCGCGAATGCCGAATTGTCCCGAAACAACTTCCATTATTAAATGTTGCACGCGGCAAGCCGAATAATTTTTCCTAGCCGAATCAAAACGGGGCAGGGCAACGGTTTTGCCGGCAGCCAGCGATTCCTCCAGCAGCGGCCAGACGTCAGCCTCATTTGGCAACGGTGCGAAAAACAAAACTGTTGCGGCAGCCTGAAAAAATGATTGTCCCTTCAGTTTTGCGCAAAGTTTTTTGGAATCCAATCTACGTTTCTCTTCCGTTTTTTTTTCCAACTCGGCGCGGATTTTCTTCCGCAACGCGATTTTTTGTTCGTTGAGGTTCATTTTTGATTTTTCTTTCGCGCTTCGGACAAGGCAACGCGCCATTTCTCGACGCGCTCCTTGATTTTCTTTTCCACGCCCTGTTCGGTCGGCTCGTAATAAATTTTGTCCGCGCCGAGATAATCCTGCGTGACGAAATGCTCCTTGCCGTCATGCGCGTATTCGTAGCCGGTGCCGTGACCGAGTTTTTTCGCGCCGGAATAATGTGAATCGCGCAAATGTTCCGGCACGGCAATCGTGCGGCCGGATTTCACATCGGCGAGTGCCGCGTCAATCGCCAAATAAGCGGAATTGCTTTTGTTCGCCGTCGCGATGTAAATCGCCGCTTCGGCCAATGGAATCCGCGCTTCCGGCCAGCCAACAAATTCCGAGGCTGACAAGCAGGCGTTCGCCAAAACCAGAGCCATCGGATCAGCCAGTCCAACATCCTCGGCGGCGCAAATCACAATTCGCCGCGCGATGAAGCGCGGGTCTTCGCCGGCGTGGATCATTTTCGCCAGCCAGTAAAGCGCCGCGTCAGGATCGCTGCCGCGCATGGATTTGATGAACGCGGAGATCGTGTCGTAATGCGCGTCGCCATCGCCGTCATACACGACGGCTTTTTTCTGGATGCTTTGCTCGGCAACTTCGAGAGTGATTTTTACAATGCCATTTTTTTCCGGCGCAGTTGTGAGCGCGGCGATTTCTAAAGCGTTCAAGGCTTTACGCGCGTCGCCGTCGGAAATTTTTGCGAGATGGTGCAACGCGTTTTCCTCGGCGGAAATGTTCATATAACCGAGTCCGCGCTCTTCATCGGTCAACGCGCGTTGCAAAAGCAAAAACAAATCGTCTTCAGTCAATGGGCGCAGTTCAAAAATCTGCGAGCGCGAGACGAGCGGGGAATTGACGAAGAAAAACGGATTGTGCGTCGTCGCGCCGATGAGCTTGACCACGCCGCTTTCGACATCCGGCAGCAAAACATCCTGCTGCGATTTGTTGAAGCGGTGGATTTCGTCAATGAAGAGGATCGTGGGTTGCCCTTTGTTTTCCAGGCGGTTCGCCGCGCCGGACAAAACGCGGCGCATGTCCGCGACGTTTGATTCCACGCCGCTCAATCTTTCAAATTTTGATTTCGTCTGGCGCGCGATGATTTGCGCGAGCGACGTTTTGCCGGTGCCGGGCGGCCCGTAAAAAATCAGCGATTGGATTCGGTCGGCTTCAATCGCACGACGCAATAATTGTCCCGCGCCGAGAATATGGGTTTGTCCGGCATATTCATCCAGATTACGCGGACGCATTCGCGCGGCGAGCGGCTGGTTGCGGAAATTTTCCGGCGCGGGCTTGTCGCGCCAGAGCTGGGCGGCGGCGGACAAAGATTTTTCCTCCGGGTGGTTTTCAACCGGAGCGGAAAACAAATCGTCGTGCGCCATGTGTTAAGATTAGCACCGGCCAAAATATTTTCCCAAAACAAAAAAGCCCGCGAAAAATCGCGGGCTTTTGAAAGAAACCCCACCCTTGCCGTGTGCCACATGATCCTATGAACATGTTTTACAACATGTGGAACTTGCGCGCCGGTTTTCGACTTCCAGTGAAGGCATGTCGGCCACCGCCGCAACTCATTCCGGGATTCGTTCAACTACGGTTCAAGGACAGTTGCGAATCACGAACAGAGCAGGGAAATTATTTTGTTCAAAGAGCGTTCTAACTTCTGATCCATTTATCGTCCCGCGCGCGCAAATGCTCAAGAAATTTATTTGAAAATATTTTGGCACTGGCAGTTGACAAATCGCGGCGGGGCGTTCTATGCCGACAAACAAAAACTTCCGCTCGCCGGTGCAAAAGTTTTCCGTTAACCTTTTTTGGTTTTCAAATGATGACATCCGCGCAAATCCGGCAATCGTTCCTCGATTTTTTCAAATCGAAGCAGCACACCATTGTCCCGTCGAGTTCGCTGATGCCGGATTCGCCGAACCTTTTGTTCACGAACGCCGGCATGAACCAGTTCGTGCCCATCTTCCTCGGCCAGACCAAATGTCCCTACACGCCCGGCCGCGCGGCGGACACGCAGAAATGCATCCGCGCCGGCGGCAAGCACAACGACCTCGACGACGTCGGCCTCGACACCTATCACCACACGTTTTTTGAGATGCTCGGCAACTGGAGCTTCGGCGATTATTTCAAGCGCGAGGCGATTGACTGGGCGTGGGAACTCGTCGTGACGATTTGGAAATTTCCGCCGCAACGGCTTTACGCGACAGTTTACAATCCTGACAAAACGAAAAACGATCCGAGCGAATTCGACCAGGAAGCTTGGAATTTCTGGGCGCAAAAATTTCGCAGCGTCGGCCTTGATCCCGCCGTCCACATCGTCAACGGGAACAAGAAAGACAATTTCTGGATGATGGGCGAAACCGGCCCGTGCGGTCCTTGTTCCGAACTGCACGTTGATTTGACACCCGACGGCGACACGCGTGGAAGCCTTGTGAACAAAGGCGATGCGCGCTGCATCGAAATCTGGAATCTCGTCTTCATCCAGTTCAACGCAAACCCCGACGGCACGTTCTCGCCGCTGCCCGCGAAGCACGTTGACACCGGCATGGGTTTCGAGCGCGTGACTTCGATCATCCAAGGCACGAAAAACTTTTCCGATTTCGCCAACGCGAAAATTTCCAATTACGAGACCGACATTTTCCGTCCGATCTTCGACGAACTGGAAAAACTTTCCGACAAAAAATACGGCAGCACATTGCCCGGCGATGCGATTGCAAAAGTTGCAGCTGAAGAAGAGCCGCTGAAAACTTCCGGCGAAGCGCGCGGAAACATCATCGAAGTCGAAGCCGAGGAACGCGGCGCGCATTCGCCGTGCGATGATGAAGATGATTTTCCCGTCGCGACCGCGAGCGCAGAACAGATCGCGCTCGACATCGCCTTCCGCGTCATTGCCGACCACATACGGACGTTGAGTTTTGCGATTGCCGACGGCATCCAGCCCGGCAACACCGACCGCAACTACGTTTTGCGCCGCATCCTGCGCCGCGCGGTGCGTTACGGCCGCACGCTCGGCTTCCACGAACCGTTCTTCTTCAAACTCGTGGACGTGCTCGCCGACACGATGGGCGACGTCTTCCCCGAAATCCGCGCCCGCAAAAAGCAGGTGCAGGAAACCATCCGCACCGAGGAAGAGGCGTTTAACAAAACTTTGGATAACGGAATTGCAAAATTTAATCGATCCGTTCGTTGCATCGAAAAGACAGTGACTAAAAACTTTGATGCTCCAGGAATTTCAACTGTGCGTTCACTTCATTTATCTGACGTGCTTGCTGTAAAGGAAGTTTCTGGTTCGCTCGCATTTGAACTTTATGACACTTACGGTTTCCCACTTGATTTGACTGAACTGATGGCCCGTGAACTTGGTTTGAAAGTGGACAAGGACGGTTTTGAAAAATTGATGGAAGAGCAGCGCGCCCGCGCCCGCGCCGCGCAGAAAAAAGAAGTCATTTCGCTTTCGCAAATCGAAACGACCGCGCCGACAAAATTTGTCGGCTTTGAAAAATTGGAATCGCCCGCGCGCGTGCTCGAAGTCGTCAGCGTCAAAGACAAAACCGCCGTCGTGCTGGACACGTCGCCGTTTTACGCCGAGATGGGCGGCCAGGTCGGCGACACCGGCGAAATTTCCGGCGGCGGAAATCTTTGGCGGATTTCAAACACGCAAAAATCTGGAAACACCTGGCTGCATTTCATCAATGACTTGGGAACTGCGGAAGAAATCGTAAATCGTAAATCGCAAATCGTAAATTCGTCCGACCTTCCAGCGGTTGATTCGCAAGTGACACTGACGGTTGACAAAAATCGTCGAAGCGCCATCCAGCGTCATCACACGGTCACGCATCTTTTGCATTGGGCGTTGCACGAAGTCGCGAGCAAGGAGGCTTCGCAGAAAGGTTCGTTCGTCGGGCCGGACAAGTTGACCTTCGATTTCAACAGCGCGCCGCTCACGCCCGCGCAGGTCGCCGACATTGAGAAGCTCGTCAACGAACGCATCCTCGAAAACGCCGGTGTCTCGTGGACGGAAGTCGCGCACGCCGACGTGAAGCACCGCAAGGACGTGATGCAATTCTTCGGCGACAAATATGGCGACACGGTGCGCGTCGTCCAAATCGGCGGCGACGCGAAAAAATTAAACGGCTACTCGATGGAACTTTGCGGCGGCACACACGCGCGCGCGACGGGCGAGATCGGCTTGTTCCGCATCGTTGGCGAAAGCGCAATTGCAGCGGGCGTTCGCAGAATTGAAGCGGTTGCCGGACTTGAAGCTTACAAACGCGCGAATGACGAATTTCATTTGATTAAATCGCTCGCGGGCAAAGTGAATTCACCGGTTCACGAACTGGATAAAAAAATCGAATCGCTGCTTGCGCATCAAAAAGAATTGGAAAAATCGCTCAAGTCTGCCATCCAGCGCAACGCGGCTCAAACGGCGGCTTGGCTGCTCACACGCGCAAGTGAAGTGAATGGAATTCCGCTCATCACGCAAAATTTTGCTGATTCGGACGCGGATTATTTGCAGGCGATTGTTGACGCGCTGAAATGCAAATTCAAAGGCGTGGTCGTTTTAGGCGGCGCGATGACCGGAAATGTTTCGCTCGTTGCCAATGTGTCAGCGGAATTCACGGCGAAAATTCAGGCCGGAAAAATCATTCAAACGATTGCGCCCATGGTCGGCGGCAAAGGCGGCGGCAAAGCAGACAACGCGCGCGGCGGCGGCAAGGACGCGAGCAAGCTGGACGAGGCGCTGGCAAAGGTGAAAAGCTTGTTGGGGTAATTTCTGTAACCTTCGCGTGGCGGATTCGTCTGCAAAATCACATTTATGAAGAAACTGATTTTGTTTGTGCTTTTTGCCTTGGTTTTCGCTTCATTGCCGATTGGCGGAATTGCGTTTGCGAGCCAAGGTCATGGCAAACATGGACATCATCACCATCACCATCACAAGAAGCACTAAATTCAGTGAGACTCGCTGATTCTTTGCGAGAGCGAATTTGGAAAAGCCGCGCGACCTTGCGTTGATTGCGCGTCGCCTTGAGCAGGAAGTTTCAAGCCGGCCAGTTTTGAAAACCGACTCGGATTTTTAACAAGCACTACCGCCAGATTGTCCACGTAAACCGGCTGCCAATGATATTGTTTGGCGAGCGTAAATCCGCCAGCCAGATTCGCGGGCAGCAACGCAAGGTCCGCGCGGTCAATGTCGAGAGCGTTTTTATCCACCGGATCGCCGTTGTAAAACTTCCAGTGCGCGGCGATGACGTCGCGCGGATAACCGGTGTCGAGCCGGCCATCAATGGACACGCGACTGTCGGGCAATTCCCAAATGCACTGCTCGCCCCAGTCGAAAAAAACCAGCAGGTTTCCGCGTAAATCGTGTTCGCGGATGAATTGGAGCGCGGCGACAGGATATTGCTGACGCGGAATTTCCATTGTCCACGCACGCTGTTTATGAAGCGTGAAGGTTGCCGCAAGAATTCCAACGGAGACGATTGCAAAAATGGCCGTAATTTTTTTTTGCGCACTGATTGGTTGAACAAATTTTTCCAAACGTTGGAAGTGCACGCGAAGACGTTCCAATACATTTGCCAGATGCGGCGGAACGAAAGCCAGGGCCGCGATGCAAAACAGAGGCGTGTTGCGCACGGAACGAAATGCGATGACACCCAGTGCCGTGACGACGGCAATTTCCCAAAGCGCACGTTGCTTTTGTGAAAAAAGAAAACTTGCAACCGCCAGCGCGGCGCAGAAAAAAAATGCGCCGTGATTCCAGTCGAACGGTGCAACGGCATTCCATTCTTCGATTTCAGGCCGAAACCAGAACGCACTGCCAATCAGCCAGCGGATGAGTTCAATGCCCCACGGATTCAGCAGCAGCGCCGCAGTTGAAACGATTGCCGAAAACCAGAGCATAACGGCAACGCGCGGCGGGCATTCGTCAGTCAACAACAAGGCAATTTTGGATTTGGATTTTTTTAGCAAGAGCTGAACCGTGCTGGCAATCGCGACGATGAAAAGCAAAATGATACCAGCCAGCACGCCGCCGTGGGTGTTGATCCACAGCGCAAACAACGGCGGCAACGCCAATGCCCAAAGCCACCGCCCGCAGTGGATTTTTTGCAAAAGCCGGAACTCGATTGCGAGCGCCAGCGCGCTGAAGATTTGCGGACGCGCGGCAAAGCCGAAGGAAATTTCCACGACGGCCAGCGCGCCGAATGCCCACGCAACGACGCGGGTTGCCGGAGTCATTTGTTTGATAGCTACCCGGCGATGCGCCGCGCCGAGAATGATTTCCGCGCCGACTTCGTGATTGATCCATTCATGGCCGGCGGCCGTCCACGAATACGGTTCGGCTTTCGCCAGATGACCGCTCTGAAGAAATTGCTGGCCGAAAAGGACGTGACCCCAGAGATCGGGGTCAACGGTGTTTTCGGAAAATTGAAAGACGGCGAGGCAAAGAATGCAGACGCAAAAAATCCGGCGCAAGCGAGCCTGCATTATTGTTGCGGGGGAGCGCCCGCGCCGCCGCCCATGCGCTTCATGACGGCCTGTTGCATCAACTGTTGCGGGCTGTCGTAGCGATTGTAGCCCGTCGGCGCATCGAACAGGCTTGCGTCGGGTTTGGAGAGGTCAACGTCTTTGAACAGCATGACGATGTCGTTGCCCTGTTCCATCAGTTCGATTTTGATCGGGAAATTTTTCAAGTCCGCGGCGTCCCAAACGGTATATTCATGCGGTATTCCCTGTTTGTCCGTGACGACGACTTTATTTTTTACGCAGGGATGGCCGTCCATGGTTTCGTCGCCCAGCTTCGTTGTTTCAGTCTTTAAATCAGCATTGGTTGCCCCGGTATCCTGCGGCGTTATTGCGGCGTAGGCTTGCAAGTTCGGGTAGATTAAATAAGCGCTCTTCTTGTCCGCTTTTGCAATGGCCACCATCCGATCCAAGCCCATTGATTTCATCTGTGGCATGTCTATTTCAAAACGTGAATTGCCATTATCAAAATACATTTTGCCGGTCACGCTCGTCGAGCCTTGCTGCGGATTGTTGACTTGTGATTCGAGCGTGGCGGAGAAGGTCTGGTTGTCGCCGAACAACTTTTCCATGCCGTTGTCCATTTGTGCGCCGGCACCCGGGCCAAGCTGTGCGTGAACGATCCTAATGCACAAAACCGCCGCTGCCAGAATCGAAAGATGTTTTTTCACGACTTTATTTCAAGGGCAGTTGTCTATGGTTTTCTGCTTGAACGCAAGATTAAATCAACCCAATCGTTTACGCAAAGCGTTGAGCTGCTCGCTCAACTGTTTCGGCAAGTGGCGGCCAAACTTCGCGTAATTCGCCGTCACGTCGGCGATTTCGTTTTGCCAGCCGAGTTTGTCCACGGCGAGCAATTCTTTCACGTCATCCGTCGGCAGGTTCAAACCCGATAAATCCAGCGCGTCCGGCGTCGGCAAATATCCAATCGCAGTCTTCTGCGCTTTGCCCGTGCCTTCGACACGTTCACAAACCCATTTAAGCACGCGGGAATTTTCACCGAAGCCGGGCCAGAGATATTTTCCATCCGCGCCTTTGCGAAACCAGTTGACGAAATAGACTTTCGGCAGTTTCGCGCGGTCGGTGCGTTGCGCGAACGACAGCCAGTGCGCGAAATAATCGCCCATGTTGTAACCGCAAAACGGCAGCATGGAAAACGGATCGCGCCGCAGCACGCCGGTTTGGCCAATGGCGGCGGCGGTTGTCTCCGAACCGCACGTCGAGCCAAGAAACACGCCGGCTTCCCAGTCGAACGCCTCGTTCACCAGCGGAATTGTGTGCGGACGGCGACCGCCAAAAAGAATCGCGGAGAGCGGCATGCCTTCGGGATTTTGCCAGTCGGGATCAATCACCGGACATTGCGCCGCCGGCGCGGTGAAACGCGAGTTCGCGTGCGCGCCTTTTTTACCACTGCCCGGCGTCCATTGGTTGCCCTCCCAATCAATTCCTTTCGCGGGCGCGGGCACGCCCATGCCTTCCCACCACACGTCGCCGTCCGGCGTCAGCACGACGTTCGTGAAAATGGTGTTCTTCGCGCAGGAAATCAGAGCGTTGGGATTCGATTTAACCGAAGTGCCGGGCGCGACGCCAAAAAATCCGGTTTCAGGATTCATCGCGTAAAGCCGTCCGTCTTTGCCGACACGAATCCACGCGATGTCGTCGCCGAGCGTCGTGACCTTCCAGCCGGGCAGGGTGGGTTGCATCATTGCCAGATTCGTTTTTCCGCACGCGCTCGGAAATGCGGCGGCGACATAATGCTTTTTGCCCTCCGGCGAAGTGAGATTGAGGATGAGCATGTGCTCCGCCAGCCAGCCTTCGCGTTTCGCGACTACCGAAGCGATGCGCAATGCGAGACATTTTTTGCCGAGGAGCGCGTTGCCGCCGTAACCGGAACCGTAAGACCAGATCGAAGGGTCGTCGGGAAAATGAACGATGTATTTATTTTTCGGATCACCTTCACACGGCCATGAAACATCTTTCTGCCCGGGCTGCAACGGCGCGCCGACCGAGTGCATGCACGGGATGAAATTTCCGTCCGCGCCGAGCTTGCCCAAAACATTTCGCCCCATGTGCGTCATGATTTTCATGTTCGCAACGACGTAGGGAGAATCGGAAATTTGAATCCCGATTTTACAGATTGGCGAATCAAGCGGCCCCATTGCGAACGGAATCACGAACATCGTCCGGCCTTTCATGCAGCCCTTGAATCGTTCGAGCATCGTCTTTTTCATTTCCGCCGGGTCGGCCCAATTGTTTGTCGGCCCGGCCTCGTCCTTCGTCTTCGAGCAGATGAACGTGCGGTCTTCCACGCGCGCCACGTCGCTTGGATGTGAACGCGCGAGATATGAACCGGGGCGCAATTTCTCGTTCAGCTTGATGAACGTGCCGCTCTTGACCATCAAATCGCAGAGCGATTGATATTCCGCGTCCGAGCCGTCGCACCAATGGATGCGTTCCGGCTGGCACAGCGCGGCCATTTCCTGAACCCATGAAAGGATTTTTTGGTTTGAAGTCAGCGGGGTGTTGCTTGTCATATTAGTTTCTTTATAGATCTCCAGTCATGCTGCCAGACACGTGCCGGTTTGAATAGTCTCAAAATGAATGCAAAAGCATGTCGCACCTCATGAACGCTGCGCACCCGCCCGGTTTCCGGCGCGTTTTTGTGCCAGAATAACCCAACAAGCTGGTTTGATTGGTCTCTTTACAAACAAGCAAAGCTTTTCTGCTAACTAACACAAAGACCAATCAAACTAACACAGAGTCTCTGCAAACAAGCAGAGAGACCAAACAAACTAACTCAAAGACCAATCAAACTAACACAGAGGCTAATCAAACTAACTCAAAGACCAATCAAACAAGCAGAGAGGCCAAAAAACGCTTAAAATCGTCAAAAACAATGATTTTCCTGCTGAATAGGATTATGAACTGTTCAAAAAGAGACAGTTTAGTGCAAAGAAGGCGACGGGAGCGCATATTACCTCTGGTGCTGGAACGGCAGGGACATTGTGGCGAGGATTTTCAAGTAGACGGCTGACGATTCTGTTTCTTGTCCTCGTGTCATATGCAACTTAACGGTATTTCTATCAGTAAAATCAGGAAAACGCTAAAAAGCTTCAATTGACATAATCATTGGATTTTGTAATGCTTCTCTCGTCAGACTTACTCACCATTCTTGGGGGTTGCCAAGGCTTCTGGGCGAGCTTGATTCAGTGAACGCAATGATCCCTGCTGAGACGGAATCACTGCAAAGAGGAATCAATTATATGAATACTCGCACATTCCATTCGTCTCTCATGCTCATGCTGTTGGCCGGGCTGGGCTTGCTGTTTGCTGGTCACTCGTCGGCGCAGACATTCACAGTCCTGCATACTTTCAAAATCAGTGAAGGAGAATCTCCGAATGGTTTGCTTTTATCTGGCAACACGCTGTATGGGACGGGACTGAACGGCGGCACCAATGGCAGTGGTACGGTGTTCAAAGCCAACACTGATGGCACCGGGTTCACGAACCTGCATACGTTCGCGGTAGTTAGCTCTGGAATTATAAACGGTCATAGTTATAATACCAACAGCGACGGAGAAAATCCTGGCAGGTTGCTTTTATCGGGCAACACACTGTATGGGGCGGCGACAATGGGCGGCACCAATGGCAGTGGCACGGTGTTCAGTATCAATACCGATGGCACGGGTTTTACGAATCTGTATAATTTCAGCATACTCACGCATTCGACGAACAGCGACGGAGCCAGCCCGGATGGCGGCGAATTAACGATATCGGGCAACACCCTGTATGGGACGGCATTACTCGGCGGTGCCAATGACAATGGCACGGTGTTCAAGATCAATACCGACGGCACGGGGTTCACGAACCTCTATACGTTTTCGGCGGGCACTGGTTCGGGTCTCGACATTGGGAACAATGATGGTGCTCGTCCCAATGGCACATTGACGTTATCAGGGAACACTCTTTATGGGACAACCACGACCGGAGGCAACAACGGCGCCGGCGTCTTGTTTCAGGTCAATACTGATGGCAGCGGGTTTATGAATTTTTATAGTTTCACCGGTGGTTATGACGGTTCTCTACCAGTCGGCTTGTTGCTTCTATCAGGTATCACCCTCTATGGAGCAACCTTAAATGGCGGCACAAATGGCACTGGCACGCTGTTTGCCATCAATACCGATGGCTCGGAGTTCATGAATCTATATGCGTTTTCGGCAGGCAAA
>JBEKZT010000003.1:0-25513 GCA_049509595.1 Verrucomicrobiota bacterium | reverse complement strand
TGCGATGAATTGATTTGTCTGCATGAATTCGTCGAAAGTTTTTTCCAATTCGTTTGCAGGCAGTTGGAGCCAGCGCGGCGGTTCGGTCCACTCCAGCCGGTGAAATTCTACGCGTGGTGATTCCAGCCACGCCGGGCCGGCGAAATCATCGGGTCGCGGCAGCGCGAAAAGCGATGGGTCGTTCAATGCCAGCCATTCACTCGTGTCATCGGCGAGTTGCAGTATAGGAACATTTGTGACGGCGCGCGGCTCAACCGGTTTGCGCCCGCCAAATAAAAAGATCAGACCGACATGCGCCGCGAAAATCAAAACGACGAGCATCAACCAGCGACTACGCGGCCACCGGCCTTCATCATGGCGAATTGGTTCGGCATTCATCACTGCGGGTTGATGGCACGCGGCAGCGTGGCAAGCAGGGTGTTTTGGATTCCGGCGGCGCGCGCGAGAAGTGTCAGGCGGACAAGTTGATCGTAAGTCACAGCCTTGTCGGCTTGCACGACGAGCGTGAGTGATCCGTGCGAATTTCTCGCTGCGTTGCTCAAATTATTTTTCAACTGTGTTTCGTCGACGATTTGGTTTGCAAAATAAAAACGCCCGTCGGTGTCAATGGCAACCGTTACAAATGGTTTGTCGGTGCCGGGCAGATTGTCGGCACTTGGCAAGCGAAGCGGCAAACCGGGCGTTGGCATCAGCGGCCCGAGCATTAAAAAAATCAGCAGCAGAAAAAAAAACGACGCGAACGGGGCGGCATCGAGCTGGCTGCGGAGCAAACGGGCGTTGCGTGGAAATTTCATTCGGATTTGCCAGTGCCGTTTTCGGTGACGATGTTGACGATTTCGCCGGCGGCGCGTTCCATGTCGAGGACGATTTTGTTGATGCAACTGACGAGATAATTGTAACCGGCTTGGGTTGGGATGGCGACGGCGAGTCCGCCGGCGGTGCAAATGAGCGCCTGCCAGATGCCGGACGAGAGCGTGCTCAAATGCGCGTAAAGTCCGTCGGCCTGCATTTGCATGAACATGCGGATGAAACCGATGACCGTGCCAAGCAAACCAAGCAGCGGCGCAAGTTGTGCAATGGTCGCGAGCAAATTCAATTTTTCCTCGAGCAATGGCACTTCGGCCAGACCGGCTTCTTCGACGGCTTCGCGCACGCGTTCGCGTCCGCGGTCGCGATTGAGAATGGCCGTTTTGACGAGGCGAGCAATGGGGCCGGGCGTCGCGTCGCAAATAGAAATGGCCTCGACGACGTTGTCGCGCTTCAGCACGTTGCGCACACCGTTGAGGAACTCGATGGAATTGATTTGCGCGCGGTGGCAATACAACACACGCTCGACGAAGACAACGATGGCAATGGCTGCGGCAATCAAAATCAGCCACATCACCAGTCCGCCGTTTGCTAGAAGCATTGGCATGGAGTTTTTATAGGCGTTCGGGAGCGAAGTTCAAAGCGCAAAATAATTTTCCCTGACTTGAAGTGGTCAAGTTTTGTATCTTCGTCGCATGGAAAAACCCGACCAGTTGCGCGAATTGTTCCGAATGCAAAAAACCCTGAACGAACGTATCGGCGTTAAAACCGAAGATATGAGCGAAGCTGACAAAACGAAATGGGTTTTAAACTACTGCCGCGCCATGTCGCAGGAAACCGCCGAACTTACTGACAGTGTGCCGTGGAAATGGTGGGCGAAATATCAGAAATTCGACGAACAAAACGCGCGCGTCGAAGTCGTTGACCTTTTCCATTTTCTCATCAGCCTCGCGCAAGTGCTTGGCATGAGCGCCGATGATGTGTTCGCCGCCTACGTAAAAAAAAATGAAGTGAATTTTAAACGGCAGGACAGTGGTTACACGCAAAAAGACGAAGCCGACTCAAAGCACATTTAGCCAACGCGTTTCAAAATGAAATTGATAAAAAACTGGATTTTCAAAGACGAATCTTCCCCGCCGATTGATCACAAAACCGCACGCACGCGCGCAATTCTTTTTTCGCTGCCGTTTGCCATCGTGGCAATTCTCGCGCTCATATTGCTTTTGCACGACGAAGTTGGCAGCGGCTTCCATATGGAAAAGCAAAGAG
This sequence comes from Verrucomicrobiota bacterium, assembly GCA_049509595.1. Taxonomy (GTDB): domain Bacteria; phylum Verrucomicrobiota; class Verrucomicrobiia; order Limisphaerales; family UBA11358; genus UBA11358. The sequence continues at coordinate 23,437 of JBEKZT010000003.1, read as the reverse complement.
CGATGGGGCTTTTGAGCGCAGCCATCGTTTGCGGCGGTCTCATCGCGCTCATTTTTGGCATCAGCGCAAAAAAACATGCGCTCAATACCAGCACCGTAAAGTCGGACGATGAAAGACCGTGGCTCAAACGAAAAGATTGGGCCGATGGCCGAATCACTTCGTCCTCACGCAAAGCCGTTTTACTGCTCTGGATTTTCGTCGTGTTTTGGTGCGCAGCGTCCGCCGTGATTTTCCTTTTCATCGTGCTGCCTCAATTGAATCAAGGCCATCACGCCGCACTCATCGCCCTGATTTTTCCCGTCATCGGCCTCGCCTTGTTTTTTTTCACGCTGAACACGACGCTCGCGTGGCGGCGATTCGGCCAGAGCATTTTTGAAATGGCCGCTGTTCCCGCCGCGCCTGGTAGCACGCTTGAAGGCAAGATTCAAGTCAAAACCAAATTGCGACCGCAACACGGGTTGCACCTGCGCTTGAGTTGCGTTCGCCGCACGACAACCGGTAAATTAAACAATCCTCAAAAGACCGAAAAGATTCTCTGGCAGGACGAAAAATGGTTGCGCGCCGATTTGCCACAAACAGATTTAAACGCCACCGACATTCCAATTTATTTCAAATTGCCCAACAATCTGCCTGAATCAACTCCAAGCAGCGGCGACGGAATCCATTGGAAATTGGAGGCGTCGGCGAAATTGCGCGGGCCGAATTTTCACGCCGCGTTTGAAGTGCCCGTTTTCAAATTACCCGAAACTCCGCCAGTTTCTAACGACCCGACCGCTCCATATCAAATGTCACTGGACGAAGTCCGGCAACAAATTCGTTCTCACATTCAGGTCAACGATTCACCCGGTGGCGGCAAGGAGTTCATTTTTCCGGCGGCGCGCAATCCTGGTTTCGCCTCCGGCGCGACGGCTTTTTGGCTTGTTTGGATTGGCGTCATCGCTTTTATGTTTTGGAAACATGCGCCGCCGATTTTTCCGCTGGTATTCGGGGCCATCAGTTTGTTGATGGCTGTGTTTTCGTTTGACCTTTGGTTTCGATATAGTCGTGTCGTCGTAACGCCGGAACAGGTGAAAATTGAAACTTCATGGCTCGGCATAAAAAAAGTGTGCGCGTTCGCCACATCCGACGTAGTGGATTTTTTGACCGATGTCGGCGCCACTGCCGGACACATGGTGTATTACGATTTGAAAGTCCAAACGCTCAACCGCAAGGAATCCACATTGGCGAAAAACCTTAACAGCAAACCAGAAGCCGACTGGCTTGTTCAAAAAATGACTGCGGCGATAAAACCACCTTCGTGACGCAAAAAATTCTCGGCAACCGCCCGCGACCATTTAAGATTCTACTCAGATGGCCAAAGTGCATTCCAACAAAAAAAATCCTGCCGCAAAAAATGTCCTGCTGCGCTGGCGCAAGGAAGTTGAGCGTGTGCTCATCACCGAACCGCAAATCGCGCGGCGCATCAAAATTCTGGCGCGGGAAATCGAACGCGATTTTCGCGGGCATGAGACGGTCATAATTTCCCTGCTTAACGGCACAGTAATGTTTCTGGCGGATTTGATTCGCCACTTGAATCTGCCGTTGCGGCTCGATTTTATGGGCGTTTCCAGTTACGGCCTTGGCACGGAATCAGACGATTTTGTTTTCACGAAGGAACTGAGGTTGGATGTTCGCGGGCGCGACGTACTGCTTGTGGATGATATTCTCGACACGGGCAAAACCTTGAGTCGCGTGCTGCCAAAACTCCGCGCGCTCAAACCGCGCCGCATCAAGGTCTGCGTGCTGCTCGACAAACCGGAATGCCGCGTGGAAAAGGTGAAGGCGGATTACGTCGGCTTCAGCATGCCGGATTTTTTTGTTGTCGGTTACGGATTGGATTTTGCCGAGCGTTATCGCAACCTGCCGTTCGTCGGTGTTTTGCATCCCCACATTTACAAGGAAGCCTGCAAAGGCGTTTGCAAAAAGTAAATGGAACTGTTTGCCAAGCGCCGCGCCACGCGTATTGTTATGGCATTAGAATTTGAATTTAAAAATTATGAGCCTTGCAATTGAAACCGAAAAAGGGGCGGCGCAAACGGCATTGAACCAACTCGATCAACTTAAAAATTTCACGGTCGTCGTCGCGGATTCCGGCGATTTTAAAACGATCAAGCAATATGCACCGCGCGACGCCACGACCAATCCTTCACTTATCTTCAAAGCGGCGCAGATGAGCGGATACAAGTCGCTCGTGGACAAAGCCATTGCCGACAACAAAAAATCCGGCACGGGCGGCGGCGCGCTGGTTCAGCAGATCATTGACGATTTGCTGGTCTTGTTCGGCGTTGAAATTTTGAAAATTCTGCCCGGTCGCGTTTCGACTGAAACCGACGCGAATCTTTCCTTTGACACCGAAGGCTTGGTCAATAAAGCCCACCAGTTCATCGAGCTTTACAAAGAGCACGGCATCGACCGCGAACGCATTCTCATTAAAATTGCCTCGACGTGGGAAGGCATTCGCGCGGCGGAAATCCTCCAGCGCGAAGGCATCCATTGCAATCTGACGCTGCTCTTCTCGCTGCCGCAAGCCATCGCGTGCGCCGAGGCGAAGGTGACACTCATTTCTCCGTTCGTCGGGCGGATCATGGATTGGTATAAAGCGAAGGAGAAAAAAGATTTTGCGCCCGCCGAGGATCCGGGCGTTTTGTCGGTGAAGGAAATTTACGCCTACTACAAAAAATTTGGCTACTCGACCGAAATCATGGGTGCGAGCTTCCGCAATGCCGGGGAAATCCTCGAACTCGCCGGCTGCGATTTGCTGACCATCAGCCCGCAACTGCTCGACGAATTGCAGAAAAGCACCGCGCTGGTCGAACGAAAACTAAGTCCTGAAATCGCAAGCGAAAGCAAAATCGAAAAACTAACGCTCGATGAAAAGAAATTCCGCTGGCTGCTTAATGAAAACGCAATGGCCACGGAAAAAACCGCCGAGGGCATCCGACTTTTCAACGCTGACGCAATAAAGTTGGAGCAATTTGTTGCTGGAAAACTGAAATAATTTGTCGGTTGCCGCCGCTTTAATCTCTCGACTCGGTTGCGGTGTTTTGCCATTTTCATGTTATGGACGCGGACGAGCGCGAAATTTATAATTTTCTGAAATCGTGGGGGAGTGAGTTCATTGCTCCACGCGAAATCTGCCGTCGCGCCGGCGGCAGAAGAAAATTTCACGAAGATGCGGAGTGGGCCAAGCCGGTTTTGATACGCATGTTGGAACGCGGCATTTTGGAATCGAATTCGACCGGACATTATCGCATCAAACCGGTCAAAAAAAAGAAGGAACGCGAACGCTGGGTTTCGCCGGACATTGCCAAAATTCTCAAGGAAAGCGGCGTCGAAGTCGAAGGTGCCACTGATGGCAGCGATCTCGGCCCGGACGAATTTTACGATCAGCTTTAGGCGCTGCTCATGCCCGCCGCGCTCCTTGCCACACTGCTGTTTTCCGTCTCCGCGATTTGCGGCTATCGCACGGCCAAACAAATCGGCGGCGTGGAAGCCAATTTCTGGCGCGCCTGCCTTGCGACCATTTTTCTCGCCGTTTGGGCGAACACGTTTGGCACCGGCTTTGAAGGCGATGCGTTTCCGATTTTCGTTTTGAGCGGCCTTGCCGGAATTGGGCTGGGCGACAGCGGCTACTTTCAAGCCTTGCCCCGGCTCGGCAGCCGCCGGACGGTTCTGCTCACGCAATGCCTCACCGCGCCGTTTGCCATTTTGATTGAATGGCTCTGGCTCGGAACAAAATTAAGTCTGCCCCAATTATTTTGCATCGGGACGATCTTGTTCGGCGTGGGGATTGCGCTTGCGCCCGGCGAACACTTGAAAATTTTACCGCGTCAACTGGTTGTCGGAATTTTTTACACCATTGTCGCCGCGCTCGGCGGCGCGCTCGGCGCGGTTTTGAGCCGCAAAGCCTATGCTGTCGCGCACGCTGCCGGCCAGCATCCCGATCCCGGCACGACCGGTTATCAGCGCGTCATCGGCGGTGCCATCGCGCTGGGCATTCTTTTGTTGATTGTGAAATGGCGCAGCGCGCACGCGCACGGCGGCGTGCTCGAAGCGAAAATCTTTCACATCTCCGGCGAAAAATGGCAGCGCATCTGGCCGTGGGTTTTGGCCAACAGCCTCGCCGGCCAAACGCTCGGCGTGAGTTGTATGCAATGGGCGCTCGAAGCCATGCCAACGGGCATCGTCACGGCCATCATCGCCATGACGCCGATTGTGCTGTTGCCGATGACCCGGTTTGTGGATGGCGAAAGAATTGGAATTCGTTCACTCGTCGGTGCCATGATTGCCGTCACCGGTGTGATTGGCTTAACTTTTCTACGATAAAAATGACAAACGAATTACAAAACGCCGTTGAAACGCTCGGCATTGAAAAATTCCGCCGTCACATTCTCTTGTGCGCCGATGCGACCGAGCCAAAATGTTGTTCGCGCGAAGCAAGCGTGGCCGCGTGGGAATTTTTGAAACAGCGGCTCAAGGAACTGAATCTCGTCGGCGCAGAACCGCTGATTTATCGCACGAAGGCCAACTGCCTGCGCGTCTGCGCGAGCGGGCCGATTGCCGTCGTTTATCCCGAAGGTGTCTGGTATCATTCCTGCGCGCCCGACGTTTTGGAACGCATTATTCAGGAACATCTGATTGGCGGAAAAATCGTCGAAGAATTCGCCTTCGCAAAAAATCCGATGCTCTGAACAAAAATTATTGCGGCGAATCTGCCTGCTCGCGCCGCCGCAATTGTTTTTCAACTCGTTGGATTTCTTCGCGCAATAATTCTTCCGCACACCAGCCGCGCGTTTGTGCAAATTCCGCCAGCGCGAAAAGTTGTTTTGCCAAGGCATTTTTTCCGAGACGCTGACGTGGTTTGCCGTTCGCAAGTAATTTTGCTTTGTGCGCCTTTTTTACGAGCTTTTCCGCGCGCAACAACGCAGGCAGATGTTTTGGAATCCCGTCGAGCGCTGAATGGCGTGCGCGCTTCGTCCCGTGTTTTTCCGCGCGTTTGATTTTTTCCCAATTTGCCCAGACCTCGTCCACGTTTTTGACCTTTGTTTTTCCAAAAACGTGCGGATGGCGGCGGATCAATTTGTCCACGAGATGCCGCGTGACCTTTTCAAAATCAAACGCACCGCGATCGCTTGCCATCTGGCAATGGAAAACGACTTGCAGCAGCAAATCGCCTAGCTCCTCTGCCATCTCGTGATCGTCGCGCGACTCGATGGCGTCAATCAATTCGTAAACCTCCTCAATCGCATGGCGGCGCAAACTCATGGGTGTCTGCTCGCGATCCCACGGACAGCCGCTCGGCGAACGCAGTTTCGCCATGACTTTCAGCAAATCCTTAATCGCAGATTTTTTCTTCATTAAATTTTTAGCCACATAAATCAGAATTTAGTTTTAATTGGTAAATTGCTTTTGCCGCTGTTGCATGGTTCGCAACTTGTGCGCAAATTTTCCATAACTGTTTCACCGTAATCGTCCCAAGGGATAAAATGATCAACAACCAACTTAATTCCGTCGTCTTTAGTTCTTCCGCAAAAAAAGCATTTGAAGTTATCTCTGTCCATGACCAGAAATCTACGACCGTTGTTGTTGTATTCTTCTTGAGTTAAAAACTCTTTTCCAAGTTTATTTGCCACTTTTCGCAGATCATCAAGCAACACTTCATCACTGACGCCCCGATTGTGAGGTTCTAACTCGAATTTCATTTTTTATCTGTGTTTCATCTGTGAAAATCTGTGGCTCAAAGAATCACCAAATCATCACGATGCACGAGTTCCACGCGCGCGAGTTTTTTTGCGCGAATTTCTTCGCCGCTGAACTTCGCGATGCCGCGTGCGAATTCCGTTCCGTCCAGATCGCAAATGCGCACCACGTCGTCCGCCGCAAATTCACCTTCGCAGCGCGCGACGCCGGGCGGCAACAAACTTTTGCCCGATTCGCGCAACGCCTTCTTCGCGCCGTTGTCCACAAACAGCGCGCCTTTGGGATGATGAAAAAAAGCAATCCAGCGCTTACGCCCCTGCAATTTCATCGGCTGGGCGACAAATAACGTACCTTCGTCTTCGCCCGTCAGAACTTTTGCGAGCACGTTTTTCTTTTTTCCGGACGCGATGACGAGTGGAATGCCGGAGCGAACGACGATTTTCGCCGCTTCAATTTTCGATTTCATGCCGCCGACTGCCGTTTCGCTTGACGTTCCTCCGCCAAGTTTTTCAATCGTCGAATCAATTTGTTCGATGATGGAAATGGTTTTTGGATTTGCTTTCCCAAAATTTTCCACGACGCCGTCCACGGTCGTAAGAATGACAAGCAAGTCGGCGGGCAACAGCGACGCGACGAGCGCGGACAGTTTGTCGTTGTCGCCGAATTTGATTTCCGTGAACGACACGGCGTCGTTTTCGTTGATGATGGGCACGACGTCGTGACCGAGCAGCGTGACGAGCGTATTCCGTGCGTTCAGGTGGCGCTCGTGATGTTCCAAATCCTCGTGCGTGAGCAAAACCTGCGCGACGTGCAGATCGTGCTTGGCAAAAAGTTCCGCGTAAATCGCCATGAGCCGCGACTGGCCGACGGCGGCGCACGCCTGGAGTTCCGCGAGTTCGTTCGGACGCTTTTCGTAACCCAGCGCCCCCATGCCCGCGCCGACCGCGCCCGAAGTCACGAGGACAATTTCCTTTCCCGATTTGCGCAGCGAGGCGACTTGCGCGACAAGTTGCTCCAATTGCACCGGGTCGATCTGCTTGCGGCTGTCGGTGAGCACGCCCGTGCCGAGTTTCACAACCAGGCGGACAGCGGATTTAAGCGAGTCACGATGCACACGGCAAGGTTAGGAAAAAAACCGCGCGCGGAAAATGTAAAAGTGAACTGCTGAATTATGGCCCTACCACCGCGCGATAAAAGCGCTGTTTATTGGTCGCCGACGGGTCAACGATAATAAAGGAATTGGTCACCGCATTGTTGGTGACGAACAGCGTAGTCCAGTTGGTGGAACTCAAGTTGGTGGAAACCTGAATCGTGTAATTTTGATTCGACCCGCCGGTGAGACGCATTTGGAATTGGTTCGTCAGCCAACTCGCTAGGCCGAGAACAGGCTTGGGATTAATGGTAATGGAAAGGACTTTGCTATTGGTCATCGTGACGGAAGACGAGTCCGTCACCTGCACTTTGAAAGTGAATACTCTGTTTGTCGTCGGCTTGCCGGAGATGAGACCGCTGCTGAGATTCAGCGACATACCGACCAATGACAGATTTTGTGAACCAAGAGCGTAGGACCAAGAGTAAGGCGATTGTCCGCCGGTCGCGCCGAGTTGCGCGCTGTAAGATGCGCCGACGTTGCCGTTGGGCAATGAAGTGTTCGTGATGACCAACGGCGGCAAAGGCGGATTGTCAATGGTCAGCGACAAAGTGTTAGTGCTGGCATTCGCTGCGGCGTCAGTCACCACCACGTCAAAATAATTTGTGTCGGCTGTGTCCGAGAGCGTGCCGGAAAGAACGCCGTTGGTCGCCAAAGTCAAATTCAACGGCAGAGCGGAATAGTCGGCAACGGCCCAGCCATACGGCAATGTTCCACCCGAAGCCTGAAGCGTCTGGCTGTAAAACTCGGTGTTCGTGCCGTTGGGCAGATAAGTCGTCGTGATTTGGAGCGGGCCGGAACTACTGAATTGCGGGGTGAAATCCTGTTCAACGTTGTCACTCGCAACAGTCACGTTTTGATCGCTGACGCACTGATAACCCTGATTGCTCAAATCGCCGCAATTCACACTTACATCGTAAATATAATTTGCAACATTGTTGAACGAATAATAGCCGTTCCCATCCGTATATGTGCCGTCATAGTCTCCGTTACAGTCGGTTGCAGAGACGCTCACGCCGACGATTGGAGTCCCGGCGCTGTTCGTGACGTAGCCGAAAATTTGTCCTGTGCCGCCCGGCAATACTGTGAAATTCGTCGTCACATTGTTGTTGGAAATGGTGACGTTGTCGTCGCACGGACATTGATAGTTGCCACTGTTGCCCAAACTGTCGCCGCCGGTTCCACAATTGAGGCTGACGCTCCAATCGCCATTGGCCACATTCAGCGTGTAATTGCCATTGTTGTCAGTGTCCGTGTGTGAACTGTAACTTACCCCGTTGATAGGCGTGGTGGTATTCGCGTTCACGCCAACACCGCTGATGGGATCGCCGTCGTTGTCCTGAACATGGCCGCTGATTTGATTCGTCGCGAGAATGGCGGTGAAATCCTGACGCACCGCCTGCCCGTTGGTGAGACTTATGCTGCCATTTTGCGATTGTGAAAAAATGTAATTGGCGAGACTGGGACTCTGGTCACCGTCAACCTCAACTTCCCAAGTGTCGCCGCCCAACGCGCCCGCAACATAGTTATAGTTCGTATTCGCATCCGTGGAAATATCTTGTTCATACTGGCCACTGCCGCCGTTGTTATCGTCACTATCAATGTCAACTCCTGCCAAAGGATTTCCCAAATTGTCTTTGACGCTGCCGTAAAAGACTGCCGTGGCTTTCGGCACGGCAATGGTGATGCCGTTCGTGCTGCCCGCCGTGGTGTCCACTTGCACCTTGTTTTGCAATCCAAGGTAGCCGAGAAAAGCAAAAGCCGAAACGCTTCCTTCAAGTTTCCACTCGCTGGCTGTGACCGGCACATTGAAATTGCCATTGGTGTCAGTGAAATAAATCGTCAAAAAATTATCGGTTGACGACACACCCCCGGAAATGCCCGGCAGTCCGAGGCTGGAATTATTGGCATCCACAATCTTGCCGGAGATGCTTCGCGTGGCTGGAATGAGGCTCAAGTTTGTGGGAATCGTGCCACTGCTCAAAGCAAGACTTGGCGCTGTTCCAAGGTTGGCGACAAAATTACTTTTGAAAGCAAAAAGTGTGTAATTACCCGGCGGCGCTTCGATGGTATAACCACCGGAATCGTTCGCCACCACGCCACCTTGAACATTGTCGCCACCGTTTGATGGTTGGGCCAGCAGGACAACAGCATTGGGCAAGGTCGTGCTTGTGCCATTGCTGATCACATTGCCGGTGAACGACCCCGCATAGGGAAAATTGGTGATGCTGAAAAAGTTCGTTATCGGCGTGAAATTTCCGGACGGACTGGAAAGTTTCAACGCATATTTCCCGATAATAACGACACCGCCCAATTGGGAAAAACCTAACTGCGCCGTGATTTGACCATTAGTCGCCCCGTCCGTGTCGCCGGGAACATTGAAGTTGGTCACTGCGGTTGCTCCGTCGTGAAACACACTCGCCACACCATCCTTCAATTGGAACTGCTCCATTAAAATATCTCCGGCATCAATGACGCCATTGGCGTTGGCATCGAGAAAGTTCTGAACCACGACGGTGTCGCCGGCAATCAAATTGCTTATTTGCAGCGTAATCGTCCCGCTGTAAGTGTTGCTCACGGCGGTAGGCGTGACATTGAAGAAAGGCTGCACGGCAGGCAGATTTTGGCATAGCAGCAAGCCGAGTTGAAAGACGGCAACGCGCAAACCTCTTTTGAAAAAAGATGATTTCATAAAGCTCGCTTTGATTAAAGACATTGAACTTCCAAATCAAGCTGCATTAAAAGGCAGAACCTGAAATTTGGCAAGCGGATTCTTGCCCACATTGGCGCATTTCACCCTTTTCAGTTCGTAAAATTGGCTTACCTTTGAGCCGTGAATTTGACGGAGCAAATGACGCAACTGGCCAAACAAGCCAAGGCTGCGGCGCGCGAACTCGCCAAGCTGACCACGGCGGAGAAAAACTCGTGTTTGCTCGCGATGGCCGGTGCGCTGGAAAAAAAATCCGCTGCCATCAAGGAAGCCAACGCGCTTGACATGGAATCCGGCGCGAAACACGGGTTGTCGTCCGCAATGCTCGACCGGCTTAAACTTGACGACAAACGCATCTCTGGGATGGCGAAAGGTTTGCGTGAAGTCGCGGCACTGCCCGATCCCGTCGGAAAAATTCTGGACGAACGCGTCCGGCCAAACGGACTCAAGCTGCAAAAAATTTCCACGCCCATCGGCGTCGTCGTCATCATTTACGAATCACGCCCAAACGTGACGGCGGATGCCGCGAGCCTTTGTTTCAAATCCGGCAACGCCACGATTCTGCGCGGCGGCAAAGAAGCGTTGAATTCCAATCTGCTCATCGCGCAAACGATGATTGACGCGGGCAAAAAGGCGCTCGCGCATTTTCCCGAACACGCGATTCAAGTCATACCCGTGGCCGACCGCGAAGCTATTCCGATCTTACTTTCGCTCACGCAATACATTGACCTCTGCATGCCACGCGGTGGCGAAAGCCTCATTCGCGCGGTTACAGATTGTAGCAAAGTTCCCGTCATCAAACATTACAAAGGCGTCTGCCACGTTTTTGTGGATGCCGACGCCGATTTGATAATGGCCGCGGAAATCGCGATGAACGCGAAAGTCCAGCGTCCCGCCGTTTGCAACGCGATGGAAACGTTGCTCGTGGACAAAGCGGTCGCGGAAAAGTTTCTTCCGCAGATTGCGCAGAAACTCGCAGAAAAAAAAGTTGAACTGCGAACCGACGAAAAATCGCGCCGAGTTTTGGATTCAAAACTGAAAACGGAAAGCTTGAAACTGAAAACTGCCAGCGAACAAGACTGGTTCACCGAATACAACGATTACATTTTGAACGTACGCGTGGTGGATGGCGTGAAACAGGCAATTGATCACATCAACTTTTACGGCTCGGCGCATTCGGACAGCATTGTTACTAGGAATGAAGCGCACGCGAAACAATTTCTTAACGAAGTCGATTCGGCGACAGTTTATTGGAACGCCTCGACGCGCTTCACCGATGGCGGCGAATTCGGCATGGGCGCGGAAATTGGCATCAGCACCGACAAAATCGGCGCGCGCGGCCCGATGGGACTGGACGAGTTGACGAGCTACAAGTGGCTCGGTATCGGAAACGGGCAAATTCGAACTTAAAATTGCGTGAGCGCAGAAAATTTTCCCCCTGCCGAGCGCGCTAAATTTATCCGCGACCAAATTCCAGCCGACGGACTTTTTGCCGGGCTGGAATGGAAAATTTCGCCAACACCGTTTCCGTTGGGCGAAAATCTGGCGAAGGAAATCGAATCGCTGGGGCGCGTGCTGCTGCAATTTTATCGCGCGGTCAATCTGCTTTACCGCAAGAGCGCCGAGGGCAAGCAGCCGGAATGGATTGCGCGCTGGCTGGACCTGGGCAAGCCGCAAGAACTTATTGCGCTCCAACGTTCGCCGGCATTCAAAAATGAAATCCCGCGTGTGATCCGTCCCGACATTTTACTGACGGAAAATGGCTTTAAAATCACTGAACTCGATTCCGTGCCCGGCGGCATTGGTTTGACGGCATGGCTGAACAAGACATATTCAGAATCCAGAATTCAAAATCCAGAAACGAAAGTCATTGGCGGTGTGGACGGAATGCCCCGCGGTTTTGAAGGCATTTTTGGCGACGCGAAGCGGGTTCATATCGTCGTGTCGGAAGAAGCGGCGACTTACAAACCGGAAATGGTCTGGTTGTGCGGGCAACTTGGTGCGCGATTCACGATTCACGATTCGCGATTCAGTGATTTTAAAGATGACAGTGCTGTTTATCGCTTCTTCGAGCTGTTCGATTTGCCGAACGTGGTGAACGCAAAACATATTTTCGAATTGGCGTCGGAAAAAAGAATCCAAATCACGCCGCCGCCGAAGCCGCTTTTTGAAGAAAAAATGTTGTTCGCGCTTTTATGGAATCGGAATCTGCAACATTTCTGGCGTCAGGAATTAGGCGAAAGTTTTTTTGCACAGCTGAAAAAAATCATTCCTTACACCTGGCTGGTGGATCCAACGCCGCTGCCACCGCACGCGGCGATTCCAGAACTTAATCTGACGAATTGGCAGCAGCTCAAAACGCTGTCGCAAAAGGAACGCGATTTGATTTTGAAAGTTTCCGGCTTTTCGGAAAACGCGTGGGGCGCGCGCGGTGTTTTTCTCGGCAGCGATTTGTCGCAGGCGGATTGGAGCGCGGCGGTGGACGGAGCGCTTACAAATTTTCAAACCACGCCGTTTGTTTTGCAGCGTTATGAAAAACCGAAAACAGTCGAAGCGCAGTGGTTTGATTTTATAAAGAACGATGTCGCACCAATGAAAGGTCGCGTGCGGTTGTGTCCATATTATTTTGTTTCCGGCGAAGGCGATGCTGCGCGATCGCAACTCGGCGGCGTGCTGGCGACGATTGTTCCCGCCGACAAAAAAATTGTCCACGGTATGAGCGAAGCGGTTCTCGCACCGTGCGCGACGTGAATTGTCGGCGGTCGCTTTTTAAAAGGCGGATTTCCGTCTGTGGCAAGGCGATTGCTAAAATTAGTGTTTATTCTTTATGTAAAACTCAACAGCCGACAAATAAATATTAACCTGACACTCTTAGAAATCCGCGATTACCATGCGATTTTGGATTTTTTTGGAGTGGCCGAGGGTTTTTTACCCTTTTGCTTTCAGATAAAACCAATGTAGCAAAATGTCCACGAAGACTAAATCACAACTAGCCAAAAGGCTGCTCGAACGTTATGAGCACGAGGGTTTTTTCGATGAAATGCTGGATGGGCAAGGTCGGATTCGTCCGCATTACCGGCAGTTCCGCGAGTTTTTCCAAACGTTGACAACGAAAGAGTTCGAGCTCAAGCGCCAGTCCATTGATTTGGCGTTTCTACGGCAGGGAATCACGTTCAACGTTTACGGAGACTCCGCCGGCGCAGAAAAAATTTTCCCATTCGATTTGCTACCACGCATCATTTCATCGAAGGAATGGGAAAAACTCGAACAAGGTCTCGCGCAACGCATCACGGCGTTGAATTTATTCCTGCATGATATTTATCATGAACAAAAAATTCTGAGCGACGGCATTGTTCCGCCGTTTTATGTCCTCTCGGGCAAACATTTCCGGCGCGAGTTTGTAAACTTCAACGTGCCGAAGGATATTTACATTCATATTTGCGGCATAGATTTGATTCGCGGTGCCGATGGCCAATACATGGTTCTCGAGGACAATGGCCGTTGTCCCAGCGGCGTCAGTTACGTCTTGGAAAATCGTCGGGCAATGAAAAGAACTTTTCCGGCGATGTTTGAGCGCGTGGGGGTGCGATCGGTTGAACATTATCCCCAGGAATTGCTGAAGATGCTGCAATACATCGCACCTGCCAGCGTGGCCGATCCAACAATCGTGCTGCTTACACCCGGGGTTTACAACTCGGCTTACTTCGAGCACACGTATCTGGCAAGGCAGATGGGCATTGAAATCGTCGAAGGGCGTGATCTCGTCGTGCGCGACGCGCGCGTGTTCATGCGCACGACGAAAGGTCTCCAGCCGGTGCATGTCATTTACCGGCGCATTGACGACGATTTCCTTGACCCGACGGTTTTTCGCCGTGATTCGATGCTCGGCGTGCCGGGTATTGTCCACGCTTACCGCGCGGGTAATGTTTCGCTTGCCAACTCCATCGGTACAGGCATCGCGGATGACAAGGCGATGTATTATTTCGTGCCACGCATGATCAAGTATTACCTCGACCAAGAGCCAATCATTCCTAACGTACCAACGTATCTGGCCAGCGAAGAAGCGGACAAAAAATATATTCTCGAAAACCTCAACCAACTCGTTGTCAAAGCAGCCAATGAATCCGGCGGTTACGGGATGTTGATGGGACCGAAAGCATCCAAGGCCGAAATCGAGGAATTCCGCAAAAAAATTGAAGCTGAACCGCGCAATTTCATTGCGCAGCCGATGATTTCGCTGTCGCGTCACCCGACGCGCGTGGATGGGGAAAATTATTTTGAGGGCCGTCACGTTGACCTGCGACCTTACATCATTTACGGCGAGAAGATTGCCATTGTGCCCGGCGGTTTGACGCGTGTGGCTTTGCGTAAAGGTTCGCTCGTCGTTAATTCATCGCAAGGCGGCGGTAGCAAGGACACCTGGGTGCTTTACGGAGACGAATAATCATGCTTTCGCGCGTCGCTAATTCGCTTTATTGGATGTCGCGTTACATTGAACGCGCTGAAAATATCGCACGCATCGTGGATGTGAATCTTCAGTTGCTTCTGGACTTGCGCAATCTCGACGAGGAGCGTCTCGCCAAACACTGGCTACCCATCGTGCAAACGACCGGCGACGAGAAGCAATTTTTTCAACTCCATAAAAAAGCCACCGGTCAGGCCGTCACGGAATTTCTTGTGTTCCAAATGGAAAATCCGAATTCAATTCTCTTTTCGATTTGTCAGGCGCGTGAAAACGCCCGCATGGTGCGCGACCAGATCACCATTGAGTTTTGGGAGGAATTGAACCGGCTTTACTGGTTTGTGCGCACGCCACAGGCGCGACAGGTTTGGAAGGAAAGTCCGACGGAATTTTTCCAGCAGATAAAGGGCTCTTCGCTGCTGCTCAACGGACTTTCGCGTTCCACTTCCATTCGCAACGAGGGCTGGTATTTCAGCGAAGCCGGCAAATTTCTTGAACGCGCGGACAAAACGTCGCGCATCCTTGATGTGCGTTACATGACGCTGCCGGAGAAAGGCGCGCCCGCGAACATCAGCCAGACTGATGCGCTCGAATGGTCAGCCATCCTGCGGTCGTGCAGCGCGTGGGATGCTTACAAAACCCTTCACGGCGCGGAAGTGCATCCGCGTGGCGTTGCGGAATTTCTTTTGTTTAATGAAGATTTTCCGCGCTCGGTCCGCTTTTGCGTAGATGAATTAAATCACGCGTTGCGCCGCATTTCCGGCGTGGCGGAGGGACGATTTTGCAACGACGCAGAAAAGCTTGCAGGCCGGCTGGCGGCGGAATTGCAGTTCAATACCGTTGACGAAATTTTTGACCAAGGCTTGCATGTTTACCTTGACCAATTGCAAACCAAACTCAACAACATCGGGGCCGCGTTGTTTGACGCTTATATTTTCCAGCGATTCAACAATTTGGAGGACGAAATCATGGTGCAGCAGGAAGAACAACAACAACAGTTTCAAACCACCCGAAGAATAATTTTATGAAACGCATCGGCATTCTGACCGCCGGCGGTGATACGCCCGCACTCAACGCAACCATTCACGGTGCCGTGACACGCGCGAACCAACTCAAAGTCGAAATCATCGGGCTGATCAAAGGTTTCAATTGCCTGTTCAATCCGCGCGTGCCGCATGTCCACCTCAATCCGCTTTACCAGAACATTCCCGAACTCGACCCGACTAAAGGCGGCACACTCATCGGCTCGTCGCGCGATTTTGTTGACCCGAACAAAAAGGACGACCTCGACCTGGTGGCGTCGCGCCTGAAACAACTCGGCATCGAAGGGCTGATTTGCATCGGCGGCGACGGCACGTTGAACGGATTGCAGCCATTCGCCGAAAGATTGCCAACCGTGCTCGCGCCCAAGACGATTGACAACGATCTCGGCCTGAATTATCCGAGCGAGCCGGACGAATATGTGCGCGTGAACGACGCGGCGGCCAAGCACGGCTTTCGCTACAAACGCACGGAATCGCACGCGCAATTTGATTTGAACAACATCGTGAATTACGCCACGCCCGGTTACGCGACCGCCGTTTTTGTTTCCGCACAAGGCGTCGAACGCATCCGCACGACCGCCGAGAGTCATCGTCGCATCGCCATCATTGAAGTCATGGGGCGGCATTCCGGTTACATCGCGCTTGGGACGACTTACGGGCAGCCGGACATCGTGCTCGTGCCCGAAATTGCGCCGGATTTGGAACTGCTCGTCGAGCGCGTGAAACATCTTTACGATCTGCAAAAAAATGTGGTCATCGTCTGCGGCGAAGGCATCGTGGACGAACAAGGCCGCGAACTCGGCGCGGAAACGAAATCCACCGACCCGGCAGGCAATGTCGTTTTGAGCGGCGCGTCGGAGGCGTTGCGGTCGAAATTGATCCAAATGATCGGCGATAGATATTTTCAACTTTACCGTCGCGGTGAAACGGCGAAGGAAGCGATTTTCACGCGCAAAGTCGGTCACACGCAACGCGGCGGGCGGCCGATTTTGTTCGATCGTTTTTACGCGGCCTTGCAAGGCGCAAAGGCGGTTGAACTGTTGGTCGAAGGCCGCAACAACGCCGTTTCCGTTTTGCAATACAACTCGACGAAAGGTTTTTACGTCGAAGGCTACGACGCGAACCGCTTCCGCGACCGCTGGGGTTTGATCCATGCGCGCAAAATGCACCCGTCGCTTTACGACGCGAAGATGATGAAACCGTCCACGCTCGGTATGGATTATCTGATGCCGATTTTCACCGACGCGATCGGCGAGGACGACATGGAACACATGCGGCGGACGTTGTTCGCGCCCGGAAATCTTTCGCAGCCGTATCATTCCATCAACACGGACGTGCACAAACGCATCCGCTATTTGCAAACGGCTTAAAATTTTAATTTTGCATCCGCCGCCATTTGAAAAAAGTTGCCTTTGGCGGCGGTCAAGGCATCGTAAAGACGAAAAGGATTTGGTCGCTGACTGAAAAATTCAACCGTGAAAAAAGTTTTGCAATGAACGACAAATTGCCAGCGCAGCTCATCGCGCATATCAACGTCAAACTCGCACTCATCGGCAGCCCGCCCGTGCCGATTGAGGGCGACGCCGAGTTCACCGAAATCGTTTCCGCGATGGCCGGACAGTCGCGCGAAAAGGACCGGCTGCTCGGCCATTATCTTTGTCCGGTTGACCAGCGCATCCAGACTTTTCTTTACGACTATTTGCAAAATGTGCCGGTCACAAAACTGCCGACGCGCACGTTCGTCCTCGACCGTCCCGGCCTCGCGCGCATTTTGTCTCTGCCGATTGATCGCGACGAATTTTCCTCGACGATTTTGAATTCCTATCGCGTGGCGAACGGCGTGCTGCACAATCCAAAAAGCGACCGCCGCACGACGCAGGGAATTTTTCACGTCACCGAAGGCGGCCTGCCGATTCCCGACGACAAGCTCGGCGTGCCGAAAATCACCTTCGCCAAAATGCTCGCGCTCGCGCTCAATCCGCCGCGCGAACTGATGACTCTGCCGTTCACGTCCACGCAGCCGAAACCGGCGGAATGTTTTGTCTCGCTGCTGTTGCGCCCGCTCGTTTGTCCCGAAGTTCCCGGCTTCACGCCGGCGAAAACGATGGAAGTCCGTTTTTTTGTTCCGGGAAATCTCGTCAGTAATCTGGATTTTGTTGAAAGCATTTTCGGCAACGGCGGCGATCCGCTGCTGCCGGAAAATGATTCTGCGCTCGACGCCGAGCATTGGACCGGACACACGGGCTGCGTCATCCTCGCGCCGCATCTGGTCAAGGCCACGAAAAAATCCGTCGGGCTGCCGCACTTTGACCAGGCCACGGAACGCCAGCGCCGCGACGGGATGTGCTGGAAAAAAGAGGATGAACTTTACAACAGCGGCGGCGCGTTCAAGCTCACTTGCCGCGACGAATCGGGCGTCATCGTCACGATCATCGCCGATAATTATTTCGGCTATTGCAAAAAAGAGGTCAAAACGCAGATCAGTTACGCGGCGAATCTTTTCGGCCTGTGCGAAGAAGAACACGCGGGCGGCGCGCTGGTTTTTCCGAGCTACGATCTTGGCGAGGAATTCAGCGGCGACGTCCACGTCAAGCAGCTTGGCCACACATTCGCGGAAGTTGCGGAGCTTTACGGCGACATGATGGACGTGAAGCCGGAGGGTTATGGCGTGGACAAAAAATTTCCGGAAATAATTTATATTCCACACGACGCGCATTTTGATCTGCTCACGCAACTGGTTTCGTGGCCGCACGGCGGCGGCGAGAGTTCGATCAAATTGCAGCCGGACAAAACTTACGTCCGCCCGTCCGGCTACAAAGTGCGCATGGAAAAACCGCCGGGCGTGAACCGCTCGTGGCGGCTCGTCGGCATCGCGGCGGAGGGTTTGATGTGCCACAAGCCCTGCACGGTTTCTGGCGGCGGCAAATCGGAAATTTCCAAGCCGATCACCGACGCGATTTTGACCGGGCCGGTTTTCGTCGCGAATCTGAAAAAAGATTTCGATCTCGTGGAAGAATTGATTCATCGCGATTACTCGGATCGTTTTCTGGACAAGACAAAAAAAGATTCGCGCGCGGTGCTGGCGGCGGAACGTTCGCTCGGCTCGGTCATCAAATTGCTCACGCCGGACACGCGCGAATTTAATCCCGCCTACAACACGTGGGTCGAGACCATCCCGCAATACATCAAGGAACTCGTTTTCGTCGTAAAACGTTATTACAAGCCCGCGTGGGGCGACGACTGGCGCAGCCATTTCAGCGTGGACATCATCAACGGCACGCCAGGCAACGAACTGAAATGCGACAACCGCGTGCTCGTCACGACGCGGCTGCGCGTGGGCTTTGAACCCGACGGTTTGTGGCGCACGTTCGGCCTACGCAAAGATTTTCATCCCGGCGCGAAAGTGCAGGAAGAAGACGACATTACCGCGTCCGTGCTCGTCCCGCGCGCGCGTGTGGAAAATTTGTCCGACATGGACAAAGTGCCGACGGTCAAGTTCGTGAAAAACTGCGAATCGCGTTTGTTCCAGCGGCCCGACGACGCGATCCATCGCGGTTATGACAAGCAGACGGAATCCGATTTCGCGCGGCTCGACAATTTCTTTTCCAACTACGAACCGCTGCCCGCGAAAATGGCGGTGGAATTTCTGGAAAACGCGATCCAGTTTCACGAATACACGCCGCCGATGCAGGCGCTCATCCGCGATGTGGCCAAAACCGGCAAGCCAGATTTTTTTGTGTCAACCGCGAATCCGCGATTGGTTGACGGCAAGCCGAGTAAAAATCCGCGCTACTTGCAAAAGCGTCCCGATCTCGTGAATCCGCTGGAAGCATATCTCGCGGAAGTCGGCGCGCGCCTGCGCCGTCGCGTGCCGCTCGGCAAGTTTGTGCCAACGCCAGTCAGTGCTGTGTTGCCTGGCCGCCGCAACAATCCGCCCGAAGCCGGCATCCGCTCGCTCGCGTGCTACAACCCGATTCATTTTTTCGAGCTGCCGGAATTGTTCATGGAATTCATTTGCAGCATGACCGGGAAATCGCCTTCGACGACCGGCGCGGGTTCCGAAGGCGCGCTCACGAAAGGCCCGTTCAACGCGCTGCCGCCGATCATTGATTTGAACAACGCGCTCGTCTCGTGGGTGCTGACGGATTATCACGGCTTCGTCACCGCCGCCGGCTTCGTCGGCCCGAAGGCGCGCATGGATCACGACGTGAGTTTGATCGTGCCGGAAGTTTTTTGCCGCATGGTTCCCGAGGAACGCGATCCGAAATTTCTCATCGCCAACCATTATCTCGACAAGCTCGAGGATTTTGAGCACAACGGAAAAAAAGTTCTCGCGAGCCGTCTCGGTTATCGCATCAACGCGCGGTTCATCCATTATTTCTTCGGCCGTGTGTTCAATCATCCACACGCCGTTTTCACCGACGCGATGCTGCGACCGGAATTGCAGGACAAGGATGTTTTCGCGGACGGTATGGACAACATCGTCACCACGCAAAAGCGCGTTGCCAAAATGTATTTCGACGACGGCAGCATCGCGCAGGCGTGCCCGCCGCTGAAGGCGTTGCTCCACATCATGCTCAACGACGAATGGGAAGGCAAAGGCCTCGATCATCCTGAATTTCGGAAATTGTTCACCCGCGAATATCTCATGGCGAGCGACTGGTATACCGCGCGGCTCGCGGCCAAGCAGAAAGTTGACCGCAAATTGTGGAAGCGCCACGTCGAATATCTCAACAGCTTTTTGCGCAAGCCAAGCCATGAGGACATCGCCGCCAGCCTCGCCATCGGCGACCGCCTCGCGCGCGCGCGGAAAATTTTGGATGAAGTCGAGTCGCCGGATTACCTGAAAAAATTGTTCAGCACGCTCGGCGCGGAGCCGATTGAGGCGTATCTGTAAATTATGTCCATCCATGTCGCGCTGCATCACAAGACGCATTACAAGTATGACCGGCTGGTCCATCTTGGGCCGCAAACCGTGCGGCTGCGTCCCGCGCCGCATTCGCGCACACGGATTTTGAGCTACTCGCTCAAAGTCGTTCCCGAAAAACATTTCATCAACTGGATGCAAGACCCGCAAGCGAATTACGCCGCGCGGCTCGTCTTTGAACAACCGACCAAAGAATTCTGCGTCGAAGTGGATCTGGTCGCGGAAATGGCGGTGTTCAATCCGTTTGATTTTTTCCTCGAACCGCAGGCGGAAAAATTTCCGTTTGCCTACGATCCGGCACTCGACCACGAACTCGCGCCGTTCCAGCGCAAATGCTGGCTCACGCCCGCGTTCACAAAATATCTCACCGCCATCCGCAAAGATTTGCTGGGCGAAGTCAAGCGGCGCACGAAAAAAGAGCGGCTGGAAATTCCCGAAAAAGAAAAACCGCGCACGAATGATTTTCTCGTCGCGATCAACCAGCGTTTGTGGAAGGACATCAAATATCTCGTCCGCCTCGAACCCGGCGTGCAGACGCCGGAGGAAACTTTGGAAAAAGGCAGCGGCTCGTGCCGCGATTCGGCGTGGCTGCTGTGCCAATTGCTGCGTCACTGCGGACTCGCCGCGCGTTTTGTCAGCGGTTATTTGATTCAATTAAAAGCTGACGTGAAGGCGCTCGACGGGCCGAGCGGCGCGGAAAAAGATTTCACGGACTTGCACGCGTGGTGCGAAGTTTACCTGCCGGGCGGCGGCTGGATCGGGCTTGATCCGACTTCCGGTCTGTTCGCGGGCGAAGGCCACATTCCGCTCGCCTGCACGCCTGATCCGTCGAGCGCTGCGCCGATTTCCGGCGGCGTGGACAAGTGCGAATGCGAATTCAGTTTCGAGATGAACGTCACGCGCATTTTTGAAAGCCCGCGCGTCACGCTGCCTTACACCGACGAGCAATGGGAAAAAATCGAGTCGCTCGGACACGCAATTGACGCCGATTTGAAAAAAGGCGACGCGCGCCTGACGATGGGCGGCGAGCCGACATTTGTTTCGATTGACGATCCCGACGGCGCGGAATGGAATTTCACCGCCGTCTCGCACAAGAAAAGAATTTTGTCCGGTGAATTGATCCGGCGATTGCGAAAAAAATTTGCGCCTGGTTCGCTGCTGCATTATGGCCAGGGCAAATGGTATCCGGGCGAGCCGCTGCCGCGCTACGCGCTCGCGGCGTATTGGCGCAAGGACGGCGTGCCGATCTGGAAGGACGATTCGCTCATCGCGGACGAGTCGAAAAATTACGGCCACGGCGCGAAGGACGCGAAGGAACTCTTGTCGCGCATCGCGTCGCTGGTCGGCGGCGATCCGAAGCATTTGATCCCGGCTTACGAGGACGCATTTTATTACACCTGGAAGGAACGCCGCTTTCCGTCGAACGTCACGCCGGAAAAATCCAATCTCAAGGACAAGCAGGAACGCGAACGCATCGCGCGGATTTTTCAGCAGGGACTCGGCTCGGTCGTCGGCTACGCGCTGCCGGTCAAGCGCGTCGGCGGCGGCTGGATTTCCGGTTCATGGTTTTTGCGCGACGACGACACGCTTTGGCTGATTCCCGGCGATTCGCCGATGGGTTTGCGCCTGCCGCTCGATTCCGTTCCTTGGGTCGCCGAAAAAGATTTTCCGTGGCTGCGGCAGCAAGACCCGTCGAATCCAAAATTGCCGGAACTGCCGAAAGAATTTCCGTATCGCCAGCGTTTCGTCGGTCGCGCGGATTCGCCAACATTGCCCGGCGAAGGTCGCGGCCAGCGCGCGCAAAAATTGGGCGAGAAACCAAAGCCGCTCGAACCGTTGCCGCCGGACGAAAATCCGTTGCGCCGTCCCGCCACTGGCCAAAGCGCGCCGTGGATCATCCGCACGGCGCTCTGCGTCGAGCCGCGCGACGGACGTTTGCATCTGTTCATGCCGCCGGTCGAGACGACGGAAGATTATTTGGATTTGATCGCCGGCATTGAAACCGTCGTCACCGAAATGGGCACGCCGGTCATCATCGAAGGCGAAACGCCGCCGCGCGATCCGCGCCTGAACAAGCTCGCCGTCACGCCCGATCCCGGCGTCATCGAGGTCAACATGCACCCGAGCAAGACGTGGGACGAACTCGTCGAGCGCACGGAAATTCTTTACGAAGAAGCGCGGCAGACGAGGCTCGGCACGGAAAAATTCATGCTCGACGGACGCCACACCGGCACCGGCGGCGGCAATCACATCATCATCGGCGCGGAAGCGCCGCCGGATTCGCCGGTGCTGCGGCGTCCCGATTTGCTGCGCTCGCTGCTGACGTATTGGCAGAATCATCCGTCGTTGAGCTGGCTGTTCAGCGGCCTGTTCGTCGGCCCGACGTCGCAAGCGCCGCGCATTGACGAGGCGCGCAACGATTCGCTTTACGAACTCGAAATCGCGTTCAAGGAAATGGACCGGCAGATCGGCGCGTTCGGCCAGACGCCGCCGTGGATGGTGGACCGGCTGTTCCGAAATCTTTTGATTGATTCGAGCGGCAATACGCATCGCTCCGAATTTTCCATTGATAAACTTTACGCACCCGAAAGCAGCAGCGGACGCCTCGGCCTCGTCGAGATGCGCGCGTTTGAAATGCCGCCGCAAGCGCGCATGAGCCTCGCGCAACATCTCGTCCTGCGCGGCCTCGTCGCGAAATTTTGGAACGAGCCTTACAAAAATGATCTCGTGCGCTGGGGCACGGACATCCACGACCGCTGGATGCTGCCGCACTTTTGCGAAACGGATTTCCGCGACGTCATCGGCGATTTGAAGGAAGCCGGTTATCCGTTCGAGTTCGACTGGTTCGCGCCGCATTTTGAATTTCGCTTCCCGCGCATCGGCGATCTGGAGCAGCGCGATTTGCAAATCGAACTCCGCACCGCGCTTGAACCGTGGCACGTCCTCGGCGAAGAACCCGGCGGCGGCGGCACGGTGCGTTACGTGGACAGCTCGCTCGAACGATTGCAGGTCAAGGCGAGCGGACTCATCGGCGACCGTTTCGCCATCACGGTCAACGGCCATCGCGTGCCGTTGCATCCGACCGGCGTGAACGGCGAAGGCGTCGCGGGCGTGCGCTATCGCGCGTGGCAGCCGCCGGTTTGTCTTCAGCCGACAATTAAATCGCACGCGCCGCTGCGCTTCGATCTTTACGACACCTGGAACAAGCGTTCGCTCGGCGGCTGCACTTATCACGTCGCGCATCCGGGCGGACGCGGCTACGACACGTTTCCCGTGAACAGCTACGAAGCCGAGGCGCGGCGGCTCTCCCGGTTTTTCCGTCACGGCCATCAGCAGGGAAAATTCACGCCGCCGCCGGAAATTCCAAACTGCGACTTTCCTTTTACCCTGGATTTGCGCAATGTCT
>JBEKZT010000029.1:0-13998 GCA_049509595.1 Verrucomicrobiota bacterium | reverse complement strand
CAAAATCGGCTAGATGGATATTGTTGCCTTTGAGTTTAAATCTGACCCGATGATTCACCTGACCATAAAGTTCAGCGTCGCCGACAAACGTTGTATGCCACATACCCGCACCTTGAATCGTTACATCCGACGGGAGATTGATATCCGCGGTCAACTTGTAATCGCCGGCTGGCACCCAGACGATCTTGCCCTGCTTCACAGCCTCCGCAATGCAATTTCTCAACGCCTCGGTATCATCCGTCTCGCCCGTGCCGCCAGCACCGAAATCCATCACGGAAAGTGAATTGGCGGGTGTGGACAGCGGCGGCGCGACATTCTCTAAATCGACAAGATCAACAATGCAGTACGGGGCGCCATTATCGGTCTGTTCCAAGCGGATCACATCGCCCTTGGCAATCGTCAGATCCTTAAGGCGAAATTCGTCGTAAAAATTCCTCGGTTTGCCGGCTTTTGGATCGTTAGTGAACGGATATTTGCCGTAGAGCCACGAGTAGTGGGATGTAATGGGAAGCTTTTTAACGAACTTCCCATTCTGGTAAAGGCTGAGGGTCGAGTTGATTCCACCACCGCTCTGGGAATCCGGCAGGCTGTAACGCACCACCATGGCATTGGCGGGTGATTGAGCGATGAACTCGACGAATTCTCCCACATTAACGAGCTTCACGCACTTCTGTCCGGAGGATTCCGTTTCGACAAGGAAGGGAGCGTACTTGGGTTCCAGAACCGTGCCCGTGGTTTTCATATCCTCTGCTTCATATGTTGTCCACGGCATGTCCGCACCAATTCCGGCGCGGACGGAATCCGAACAAATTACGAGAAAGAAAAAAATTGCGAACCGGAACATCAAAAAATTTATTGTAATTTCTACTGCTGGACAAATCCCACTTGGTTGTAACAGATGTCACCCGACCGACCAGTACCAAGTCGTTTTCACAGTATTTTTTAGGCTACGGAAGCCGGGCACCCGGCGATAGTCACATAAAGTGGGGACACTCCCGCACGGGACTATATCTCCAACAGATGCAAAAAGATTAAGAAACCCAATGTTTATAGGGTTGGAATGGAGCTTTTTGAAAGGCTAACTATTGCGCCGAGAATTGGCCGCTTTTTGACGATCGGCTTTTTTCGAGGTTGGCGGCGGCGGGGATACAATCATCCGTTTAGAGAATGGCACAGCCTCACTTGGCAAAATGAGTTTGGAGTTGCCAACATCTTGTCCATAGGAGGAAAATACTCTCCACTCTCGATTCAAATTCGGTTTGGAGTAAAACATGATTTTCACTCTTGCAAACGGTGCCGCCAAAACAGGCGCTGCTTTATTCCCAGCTGTCGAGCTTAATATCGTTTGGATACACGTTGTTCGCCATGTTCAGATATCACACGATCAAAAGCAGACTGCGATTGCATGAAATTCATTCTGCCTTTTCGGAGTCCAAGCCCAAGTCACGGCGTTTTTTGAGAAGTGTAGCGCGGTTCATTTTGACAATCCTTGCGAGAACAGTTGGCTTCACCGCGCCGTAATACTATTTCCACCTGATCTCCAAATTAGGCTCGATTCGGGCGTTATCTTTTTGTAAGAAGATTGCGAGATTTATTTCTGCGTGTGGCAGCTTCGACAATCCGCCGCAACATTCCGCCAAACACCAGTTCGTGGAGCGGATATACCGCATACCAATACGCCAATCCCAACAATCCCGCTGGATCAAAACTGGCAGTCTGGCGAATCTCAGATCCGTTTCCGCACGCGACAACTTCAAATTCCAGCCACGCGCGTCCGGGCAATTTCATTTCTGCCGCGAGCCGCAGACGCCGGTCAGGTTCCACCGCTTCAACCCGCCAGCAATCCAACACGTCACCGGTCTGGAGTTTTTCAGGATCACGGCGCGAGCGGCGCATTCCCACACCGCCGACCAGCAAATCCAGCCACCCGCGCAGACGCCAAAGCCAATTCGCGTAATACCAGCCGGTCGCGCCTCCGATCCGGCGGATGGGTTCAAAGGCCATCGCGGGTTGAACATTCACGCGCACGCTGCGCGAATCAATCAGACGATTGCCAAATCGAGTCCCTCCCCATTGCCGCGGTGCGCCGCCCGACGACAACGCATCCGACCAGCGCGTCGCCGCAAGTTCTTTATCTTCGTTGCGTAACGCGCTGGCAATCGCTTCACGAACGCCCATTGGACGAATGTCAAAGGTCTTTAATGCGGAATCGTCACACACCACAGTGGGATTGCGAATGCTGTCAATGAGTTTGCGTCCGATGCGGGCATAGAGCGGCGTCACGAGGCCAAGCCACAAACTGGATAATCGCGGCGTCAGCAGCGGCACGCGGATCATCAGCCGTCGCAAGCCGCGTTGCCGGGCATATTCACGCATCAAATCACCGTAAGAAACCCGGTCAGGGCCGCCGATTTCAAAGATTTGATTCTCCCGTCCGCTTAAATCACACGCGGCGATGAGATATTGCAATAAATCATTGATCGCCAGCGGCTGTGCGGGAACAGACACCCATTTTGGCGCAATCATAATTGGCAGACGCTCAACCAGCGCGCGAATCATTTCAAAAGACAGGCTACCGGAACCGACGATGATCGAAGCGCGAAATTCAATGACGGGTACCCCGGTGGAACGCAGAATGTTTCCCACCTCCTGACGACTGCGCAAGTGCGATGAGAGTTCACTGCCAGTGCCGAGACCGCCGAGATAAACGATTCTTTGAACCCCCGCATCACGCGCCACTTCGGCAAAGTAGCGCGCGGCCAGACGATCCGTTTCCTCGAAATCGTTCGCTGCCATTGAATGCACCAGATAATAAGCTGTCTCTATGCCGCGCATCGCTGGCACAAGACTGTCCCGATCCAGCGCGTCGCCAGCCACCACTTCGGTTACCGGCGCGACTTTTGGCAACAGAAATTCAGGACGGCGTACCAGACAACGAACCGCCATGCCATGCCACTGTAATGCGACCAGTAATCGCCCGCCGACGTAACCGCTTGCACCAGTCAACAACACGCGTTTAAGTTCTGAATGACTCATGGTGTTGCAACGGCGATGAAGAATGGATTCGGAAAGTGCGGCGAAATATTTGAACAGGGTGCGCCCGATAACATGGCAATATGTTCACCATCAGATGAAACTACGCGATAAGCTGGAATTATCTCATGGGGTAAAACCCTACCGTGGATTGGCTTGCCGTCGTCCGCCAAAAAGGAATTTATCAAAAGCCTGTTTTATCATGGGGGTGGCACTTCCTCAACATTTCATTGCAGAGGCACATATAAAACCCTTTCATAAAAAGACAACGAATGGTCGGTCAAGGTTGTCAACAGGCTAACACATCAGATGGCTCGAAAAAGCGAAGTCACGTCAGTAAGCGAAATCACGTCACTATTGGTTCGAACGACAAGTCAGGCGAATTGCCACGTGGCCGAATTTCAAATTTTTCAATTTTCAATCGCAGTTTGGAAAACCCGATTTGCGGAGTCACGGGCACTCGTGATCACCTCTTGCTTTCGACAGACGTTTCGCCTTGCCTTGACCCGATTTCGCACTAAAATCGAGGATGTTGGCTGGGGTCGTAGCTCAGTTGGTAGAGCGTCTCGTTCGCAATGAGAAGGTCGCAGGTTCGAATCCTGTCGGCTCCACCAGCCTTTGACAAAAATTTTGTGAAAGAAAACAAAGGCATGCTAAATTCTGAAATCTCTTCGAATTTCTCCAAATGCAACCGCGCCATTTTGAAGCCATCATTTTTTCTGCGAAGGCGACCGTTGCAGCCGTCATTGGCGCGCTCTGTTACAAACTTTCTGATTTCCCCGGAGCGCCATGGGTCGCGGCGGTTTCCGCCGTACTTGTAACACAACCGAGTTTGCATTCCTCGCTTCAAGCCTCATTACTACGCGTAGTCGCCAATCTGGCCGGCGCGTTTGGCGGCGCAGTGTTGCTTATCATCATTGGACAACCAATCATGGCTATGGCCATCGGCGTCTTGTTCACGGGGCTGTTGTGTTATCTTCTGAAACAGGACGATGCGCTACGTCCGGCGTTTGTGGCCGTTATCATTGTGACGCTCACCGGTGAAACCGCTGGGTGGCACAGTCCGCTGAACCGAGTCGCCGCCGTTATCATTGGCTGCGTTTGTGCGCTGGTCGTGGGATTTCTATTCGACAAATTGTCCGATGCGTTCAATTTTTTGCGCAAGGACAATGGAAAAAAACACGACCATTCGGAATAATTTTCACCATGAAATCGCCATTGAAAAATAAATGGGTTCTTATCACAGGCGCGTCGAGCGGATTTGGCGCGGCAGCGGCGTGGGCGTTCGGCATGAAGGGCGCAAAACTTTTGCTTGGAGCGCGACGCGTTGACCGCTTGAAAAAAGTCACGGCGGCAGCGAAAAAATCGGGCGCGGCGGCAGCGCATTTTCACGAATTGGACGTGAGCAAAACTCCGAGCGTCGAAACTTTTGTCGCTTGGGCGAGAGAAAAAATTGGCCAGCGATCAAATCTTCACGCGCTAATCAATAACGCCGGTGGCGCGCATGGACTTGACACTGTCGCTGAAGGCAAGGACGCGGATTGGGAAGCGATGATTCAGTCGAATGTGCTCGGCATTTTGCGGATGACGCGCGCGGCGTTGCCGCTTATGACACACGACGCCGGCGCGAGTATTATCAACATCGGCTCGGTCGCCGGTCACGCAGTCTATGAAGGTGGCTCGGTTTATTGCGCGGCCAAGGCGGCCGAATTGCAAATCACCCGCGCGTTGCGGCTCGAATTGCTCGGCACGGGCATTCGCGTCGGCACGGTTGATCCCGGACTGGCGGAAACGGAATTTTCACTCGTGCGTTTCAAAGGCAACGTAGCTGGCGCAAAAAAAGTTTATCAAGGCATGAATCCGTTGACCGCTGAAGACATCGCGGAAATTTTGGTCTGGGTCGCCGGCCGTCCACCGCACGTGAACATTGACGAACTGATTGTGAAACCCGTTGACCAGGCCGCAATCGGCAAAGTTTACCGCCGAATAAGAAAATAATTTTTCAAATCCCACGGTTCGCGCGCCAGAGCAGAACGGCACCGACGGCTTGAAAAATAAAATTCGGTAGCCAGACTATTAAATACGGCGCAAATTCGGGCCGCATGGACAGCGACTCGCCGAGCATGATGAAAGCGTAGTAAACCAGGACGAGTCCGAGCGCAATGGCAACGCCGATATTTGTCTCGCGCCGATGCACCCGAATGCCCAGCGGAATGCCAATGAGCGTGAAGCCGAAGCACGCAAACGAAAATGCGATTTGCCGGTTCATCTCGACGCGGATCGGTTCGGTCAAATCGTTTCGCTGTTTTTCCGCCTCGCGCATTTGAGCAAGCAGATCATTGGAAGAAGCTCCGTTCGTCGCCAGCGGCAAATTTATCTTTTGCTCCAAGTCATTCAATTCGGCGCGCAATTGCTGGAACGACATGTCGCTGATTTTGGGATTGTAAATTTGATTTGTCGGCGCGTTCAGATTGAAATTCAAAATCAGTTCCGGTGACGAGCCGATGCTTACGTGAGAATCGGTCGTCGTGACGCTACGAGCCTCAGACAAATGAAGAATGAGTTGCTTGTGCGGCACGTCCACTTCCAATCGGCCGCGCGGCGCGCGCACGGTCGTCGTGACGTTCGTTTCATTTTGAAGCACGAAGACCATGACGTTTTCGAGATCGCCGCCGCTATTTTTGCCCACGTAAAAAATGTAGCCGGGAAAATCGCGGATGAACCTGCCTTCGGGTAGTTGTGCGT
This sequence comes from Verrucomicrobiota bacterium, assembly GCA_049509595.1. Lineage (GTDB taxonomy): Bacteria > Verrucomicrobiota > Verrucomicrobiia > Limisphaerales > UBA11358 > UBA11358. The sequence goes on along the minus strand of JBEKZT010000029.1, from coordinate 8,220 downwards.
TTACAACTTCAGCGCGAATTCGAAAAATCAAATTTTTGAAAGCGACGCGGCAGTGCGGGCCGAAATCCACGTTAATCCACGCGCTAATGGAGCAGCACAATAAACTGAGCAAAAGCACAGGCGAGATGAGCGAAAGCAAACTGACACCACTGGCGCGCGCGGCGGTCAATTCCTGATCCGCACTGAAACGGCCGAAAACCAGCAGTGTGGCCGTGAGCAAACCCATTGGCAGCGCGAAAACCCACAGGAACGGGATCAACAAACTAATGGCTTTAAGCACTGTGCCGAATCGTGCCTGACGATCAATCAGGAGTGGTAGAATTTCTTTCAACCCGTCGCCGAGCAACAATACGAAGGTGAACACAGTCAACGTCATCAGCAACGAGGCAAGCACTTGCCAGGTCAGATATTTGTGTAGCGTTTTCAAGCGTCAACGGATGATGACTTGGCCGTGAATAATTCGCAATTTGCAAAAGTGCCGGACAGTCCGCTACTTTTAGGCACGAATTTGAACTGATTTATGAATCTGAAAATTATCGCGGAATTGTTCTTGGAAACAGCGCGTGCCGTAGCCGCCAGCAAACTTCCGCGCTTCGGCGCAGCGCTGGCGTATTACACGTTGTTCTCCATTGCGCCGCTCTTTGTGATCGTGCTGGCCATCGCCGGTTTGTGGTTTGGCCAGGATACGGCGCAAAATGAATTGTTCGACCAGCTTTCCAGTCTCATCGGACACCGGGGAATGGAAGCCATCCAGACGCTTGTCGTGGCGGCGGACAAGCCGAAGACGGGGTTGACGGCCACGGCGTTCGCCCTCGTAATGCTCTTTGTCGGCGCGAGCAGCGTTTTTGTGGAACTTCAGGACGCGCTTAACACCATCTGGAACGTTAGAAAAAGAAGGCTGAGTTTGAAGAATTTCATCCGCACCCGGCTGCTTTCGTTCGCGATGGTTTTTGGCATCGGATTTTTGCTGATGGTGTCACTTGTGTTGAGCGCGGTTCTGGCTGTCGTCAGTAATTATATGAGCGATATCATTCCCGGCAACGAAATCGTCTGGGCCATCGTTGATTATTTCTTTTCTTTGGGAACCATCACGGTTCTTTTCGCGCTAATTTTCAAATTGCTGCCGGACGCGATCATCGCGTGGCGCGACGTCTGGATCGGCGCGTTCATCACGGCGCTGCTCTTTAATTTCGGGAAATGCGTTCTGGGATTTTATGTGGGCAAAAGCGGCATTGCGTCGGTTTACGGCGCAACCGGCTCCCTCGTCATTTTTTTGTTGTGGATTTATTACTCCGCGCAAATCCTTTTGTTCGGCGCGAAATACACGCAGCTTTACGCCGACAAATACGGTACGCGCGTTGAATCATCTTTCACCACGGAAGTGATTTATAAAAACAAGTTGAAATAGCCAAAACGTTTTGCTTCTCGTATGGGACCCAAAAAAAGCTAAGTCAACTTTTTCAACATTCCCGTCTTCACTTCCCAACGCTGCAAATCTTTGCCCAGTTCGCGCGGCCAGTTTTCTTCCGTCGCCGTTAAAAAAACCTGACCGCTAGTTTTGCGTGCGCGTTCGAGCAAAGGCAAAAATCCGCTGCGCCGTTTTATATCCAATTCGCCCATCACGTCGTCAATCAGCAGAATCGGCGGCGAACCGTGAATGCCAGCGAGAAATTCCACCTGCGCCATTTTCAGCGCAATCGCCAGCGTGCGTTTCTGGCCTTCGCTACCGAATTGCGCGGCGGACTTTTCGCTGAGCAACAATTGCAAATCATCGCGGTGCGGGCCGACGAGCGTGGCGCGGAAAGTTTTTTCGCGCGCTCGTGACTGTGTGAGTTCCACGGTAAAATCACTTTTCACGCTGGACCGGTATTCGATTCGCAATTCCTCCGCATCGTTAGAAATGCGACGATATGCCAGCCGCGCGAGCGGGGAAAATTTTGGCACTAGTTCGCTTCGTGCGCGGATGATTTCGTCGCCAAGATTCACAAGTTCCTGCGAAAAACTGTCGAGCGCAGCCTCGTCGCTGGAATGTTGCTTGAGCAGTGCGTTACGGGCCCGGACAGTGTGCATGTAACGCTGGAGCAGTGGCAAATAAATCGGACTTGTTTGCGCGAGCAGCAAATCTAAAAATCTTCGGCGCGCGCGCGGCGCGCCTTTGACGAGTTGTACATCTTCCGTGCAAAAGACCACCGTCCGCAGCGCTCCAAAATAGTCCGCGAGTTTTTTCACCGGCTGGCCGTCGAGCAACAAATTCCGTTCGTGCGCCGACCAGAACATTTTAATTTCGCGCTCGCCAGCGCCGATGATTTTTCCGCCGACGAAATAGCCGCGCTGACCGTGCCGGATCATCTGCGCACCACCGACGCCGCGAAACGACCGCAGTGTAGCCATGAGATAAATAGCTTCGAGGATGTTCGTCTTGCCTTGCGCGTTGTCGCCGAGCAGTAGATGGAAGCCGGACGCGAAATCCACGTCTAGCCGGGCATAATTGCGAAAATCTCGTAGCCGTAAATGAGCCAGATGCACATGGATAAAATGAATTGGAAAAGAAATCGCGGCGAGACTTTTCGAAGTAGTAAATTGAAAAATAGAAATACAAATTGTATGTATGTTTACGGTTTGACTGGTGATTCATATTTGTCACACGCTGAAAACAGCCACCGTCAGGGATTTGCAGAGCCTATTTTCCCACCTGCATGGTGCGCACGGTGGTTGCTGCACTTAAGGTGCCGGCAGTGAATCATCGCAAGTCAAATTTGCTGTCCGTCGGGGGAAATTATTTAGGTGTCAGCAACTTGTCTATGGCATCTTTGATGGCGAGGAGATGGGTTGGCTTTTTGATAACTACATCGATAGAAGAACAATCATTGGGCGGATTTCCAGAGCACATCACCACGGGCGTGGACGGGGATCTCAGTTTGATAACATGTGCCATTTCACCGCCCGTCATGCCAGGCATGGAATTGTCAGTTAAGACCAAGTCGTGGAGGGTAGGATTAAAACAAACGAGTGCCTCAACTCCAGAATTTGCGCAATCCACCTCGAATCCAAAGTTATTGAGAAACAACTTAGTTAAAAGCCGAGTATCATCATTATCATCAACTAGCAGCACGGTTCTTAAATGAGACTCTAAACTATTTTGCACAATTTTTTGGTTAAGAGGTATTTTATTTTCTATTTTTCTATCCAGACACTCTATGTGGCATTTCCGTTACCTTCTATGCTAATTTGAGACATAAATTGTCAGTATAAGGACATAAAAACTGGAAATCGGCCTGCTAAAATTGTTAGGGAGAAAGAAACACATTGAGAAATTAGTATTGTCGGATGGGTAATCAGCGAACCCAATATGAACAATGAACGTTTTTACTCCAATTAACTTGTGCACCAAGAGGCACAAGGTAGAATTTTAAAAATTTCAAGCGATATGGCAAAGCCCCTTAAGATGAAAATAAACGGGCAGAAAAGTCGGATATTCTTGGTAGAAGATCATCCGGTTTTTCGCGATGGTTTGTCGAAACTGTTGAACGCGGAGGATGATTTGACGGTGTGTGGTGAAGCGGGCGACGCCAGACAAGCCCTTAAATCCATAATCAAACTCAAACCGGATCTAGTGGTCGTGGATCTTGGCCTGCCCGACAAAAGTGGGCTGGAACTAATCAAAGAAATCAGGGCCTTGAAGCTTGTAGTTAAGTTGTTGGTTGTCTCCATGTTCGATGAAGCCCTTTATGCTCAACGTGTTCTGCGCGCAGGGGGAGACGGCTACATCATGAAACAGGCAGACCCACAAGAGATAGTCCTCGCAATTCGTGACGTGCTGGCTGGTCACATCCATGTCAGTGAAGATGTTTTTGCCAAAGATTCATTAAAACAACCTTCTGAAAAAAAGGCTGAGGCGCTCGATCAGCTTACAGATTCTGAACTTGAAGTTCTGGAATCGCTTGGCCATGGCAAAAGCACACAAGAAATATCCCTTCAAGCTGGCTTGTCCGGCGCGAAGGTCAATACACATAGCAGCAGCATCCGCCGGAAGCTTAAATTGAAAAGCTTTAATGCCTTGGTTCGCTATGCGGTCTCTTGGGTGGAGGACAGTCGCAAATAGGATAACCTCACTTCATGCAAGATTGGGAATAAAACCGGCTAATTTGGAGACTTGGCCAATCTTTTCAAAATGTGGCATTGAAATGCCTTCCAGCCTTCCATCAAAAACCGAACTTGAGGCTTCAAACTGAATCCATCGGCTTCGGAAACAAGCTGAATAGTATGATTTAAATGTGATCGCCGAATTATCGCGCTTTTTTACGCCCAATCAAGCACCTTGAGTTGAACGGCTTTTCTTCCGTTGAACTGATTGATTTGTGGCACGAACGCGAGGTCAAATTTCCCAACCGGCAACGATTGGTCGCCGCCATTCCACCAAATGGCTTCATGCGTGACCATTCCATCTGTCACCCACATTTTGACGTGCTGTTTATCCGTGCCCATTCGTTGCAGTGGCCGTTGATGTGACAAACAGCGCGTGCAAAATTGCACGGTCGGATTGCCCTGGCCAGTTGGTTTCAGACGGTCAAGTTCGGCGAGCGATTCCAAAGTCATTTCATTAAGGCCGATTTCCGCATCGAGCCGCAACGACGGCTGCAGGTCTTCCGATTTCAAACTGCGCCGTGCCAGTTCGTTCAATCGCTGTCGCAACAAATCAATTTTGTCCGGCACGATGCTCAAACCGGCTGCCATGGCGTGACCACCGTGGCGCAAAAGCAAATCGCCGCACTCTTGCAAGGCGGCGGCCAGATCAAAACCGGCGATGCTGCGGCCTGAACCGCGCCATTCTTCGCCTTCGCCGCCGATGATAATCGTTGGGCGATAAAATTCCTGCAGCACACGCGAGGCAACGATGCCAATAACGCCGATATGCCAGAGCAATCGCCCCTCAACGATGACGAAATCGGTTTGCGAATCAAATTTTGTGCGGATGACACCAATGACTTCTTCGCAGATGCCGCGTTCAATTTTCTGACGCTCGCGATTCCGCGAATCAAGATTTTGCGCCAGCGGCAATGCCTCTTCCAAATTTTTTGCGAGGAGCAAATGCAAAGATTCTTCGGCGGTTTCAAGACGGCCAGCAGCGTTCAAGCGTGGCGCGAGTTGAAAACCGACTTCAAACGTACCGATTTTTTCCGGCGATTTGGCGACCTTTTTCAGCGCGATAAGTCCCGGACGTTGCGATTGATTTAATTGGCGCAATCCGGCGGAAACGAGAATGCGATTTTCGCCAACCAACGGCACGATGTCCGCAATCGTGCCGAGTGCGACCAAATCGAGCAGCGGGCGCAAATCAAATTCCGCCGCTCCGGGTAGATTTAATTCGCGTCCGCGTTTCAAAATCGCGTGGGCAAGTTTGAAAGCAAGGCCGACGGAGCAAAGTTCGGCGAAAGGAGTTGGGCGTTGGGAACTGGCGGATTGGACGTGAGGATTAACCAATGCGGTCGCGGTCGGCGCGGGATTTGAAACCTGATGATGGTCGAGAACAATTACATCTACACCACATCCACGAAGTGAAGCGATTGTTTCAACGGCGGTCGAGCCGCAGTCAACGGCAAGCAACAAAGTCGTCGGGAATTTTTTGAGACAATTTTCGACACCGTCGGCACTCAAACCGTAGCCTTCGTCCATGCGATGCGGCAAATAAAAATCCACTTTCAAGCCGAGCGCGCGAAAAACTTCAAGCAACAGCGTGGTGGAAGTCACGCCGTCCACATCATAATCGCCAAAAATGACGAGCGATTCGTTATGCGCGCGCGCGCGAAGCAATCGCTCAACAGCAGTATTCATATCCGGCAACAGAAACGGGTCGGCGAGATTTTTAAGGCGCGGTTGGAGAAAATTTTCAATCTCGGAAATTTCACTGCGACCGCGATTGAGCAGGCATTGCGCGAACAGCGGCGAGATTTTAAGTTGCGACGCCAGTTGTCCGGCAAGCAACGGTTGCGGCGGCGCGAGTGACCAACGGAATTTCATTTTTATTCAGCCACAGATGAACACAGATGAACCCGGATTAAAAATCAAAAACCGATTCAAAAAATGGGAAAGTCAGTGGAATGATCAAATCTCCGTCGGCGTGACGTTTTACATTTTCACCTGCGACGCGCCAATGTTCGGGCGTTCGCCTTTATGCCACCAGAGTACGAGCGCGCTGGCGACATAAATGGACGAGTAGGTGCCGGTGATGATGCCGACGAGAAAGGTGAAGGCAAAATCGTTGATGACGCCGCCGCCGAAAACATAAAGCGAGAGCGTGGCCAGAAAGACCGTGCCGGATGTGATGATGGTGCGGCTTAAAGTTTGATTGAGCGCCTGATTGATGACTTCTTTGAATGAGCCGCGTATTCCCAGTTTCAAATCTTCGCGAATGCGGTCAAAGATGACGATTTTGTCGTTGATGGAAAAGCCGATGATGGTCAACACGGCGGCCACGACGGTGGCGTTGAATTCGCGTCCCGAAAAGCCGTTGGCGATACAATAACAGCCGATGGTGAGCAGCACGTCGTGTATCACGGCAACCACCGCAGCGACAGCGAAGGAAAATTCGTAGCGGAATGCGACATAAACCAAAATGCCGAACAACGACAGCAAGCAAGCCACAATGGCCGAGCGTTGAATTTCCTTGCCGACGACCGCGCCTACCTGCTGCAGGCCAATGGCTTTGAATTGCGCCTGCGGAAATTTTGTTTCAAACGCCTGCTCAACTTTTTCCGCCGAGCCGGTAGAAGTCGTCACGCGCAACGTTTCCGTTCCGGCACCGGCGACATCCCTTTGATATTGGATTTGCGCGCCTTTTTCGCCAATGTCCGTCAACGCACCGCGTATTTGTTCCACATCCAGTTTTTGCGCGAAGCTGAATGTCGTGCTGTCACCGCCGAGAAAATCCACGCCGAACAATTTTGCGCCGCGTTCAAAAACGCCGTAGCCAAGCGACAGGACAATAAACGTCCACGTGATGATGAATAATGGCGTGGCGATTTTCATGAAATTGACTTTGGCACTTTTAATAAGATGAAACATGTGCAGCGATTTGAGAATGTTGCGATCGAGCAGGAAGTTGAAAATCAATCGTGTCACGACGAGCGCCGTGAACAAACTTGCGGCGATACCGATGGTCAACGTTACGCCGAAACCTTTGATTTCGCCCGTGCCCATGAAAATCAAAATAATGGACGAAATCAGTGTAGTGACGTGCGAGTCGAAAATCGTTCCGAAGGCACGGGCGTAACCAGCGGCGATTGCGCCGCGCAGTGATTTGCCTTTGGCAATTTCCTCGCGCAGACGTTCGTAAATCAACACGTTCGCGTCCACGGCCATGCCGATGGTCAAAACGACGCCTGCTATGCCTGGCAGCGTGAGCGTCGTGCCGATGGAACACATGACGCCAAGTAAAATGATGATGTTGGTGATTAGCGCAATGTTCGCCGTGATGCCGGCGATCCAGTAATAACAAAGCATAAACACGGAAACTAAAATGACACTGACGATGGACGCGCGAATGCCGCTGCGGATTGAATCTTTGCCGAGCGTCGGGTCAACATCCGTCGAATAAACAATTTTGAGTGGCGCGCGCAGGGGATTTTGCAGGACGCTGGCCAGATTCTGCGCTTCTTGCGGCGTGAATTGCCCTGTGATCTGGCCATTACCCGTTTCAATCGGACTCTGAATGTTCGGAGCCGAATACAATTCACCGTCCAGAATGATTGCCAGACGATGACCGACATTGTTGCGAGTCACCTCAGCAAATTTTTTCGCGCCATCATCGGTGAGCGTAAAACTGATTTGCGGTTCGCCTAAATTCCCACGCATCATCATGGCGCTTTTCACAATGTCGCCGGCCAGACCGTTTTCGGCCTTTTTCTTCACTATGAATTGTTCAATCACCGGCGGTTCATTGGGGCGCTTTTCAACATGCTTGAGCAACTCATAGCCCGGTGGAATCGGTTCATGATTGGCAATGATTTCATCGCTGTCATCATTCACCATCCGAAATTCCAGATAGGCGGCCTTTTGAATATTTTTCCGGGCGTCACTCTTAACCGATTCAGCGAGGCCGGGCAGTTGAATTAAAATCCGATTGCCGCCCGCGGGTTGAATCACCGGCTCGGCTACGCCCAAAGCGTCCACGCGTTTGCGTAAAACCTCGACAGCTTGTGCCAATGCTTCGTTCGCTTCATT